>CALMJN010000245.1 GCA_937864385.1 uncultured Methanosarcinales archaeon
AAAAACAATTCTTGCTCCGCATCTTTGATCGCCCCTCCTCATCGGGCCGCCCTCGCGAAGTGCCGCTTATATGAAGCTTGTGAGCCATTTATAAGCAATTTAAATAGCCATTTATAAGCCTCAATCAACGCTTAAATACCCATACTATTTATACCCCCAGTTTGTAAGAGTTAATCCGGAGATACTTGAGTATGGAGTCCACAATTAATATCGAGAACGTGGTGGCATCCACCAAGCTGGCGGAGGAGTTTGACCTGCATAAGATCGAGGCCGAGCTGGAAGGGGCGGAGTATAACAAGGAGAAGTTCCCCGGGCTGGTCTACAGGGTCAAAGCCCCCCGGGGGGCGTTTCTCATCTTCACCTCGGGAAAGGTGGTATGCAGGGGAGCGAAGAATGTGGAGGACGTCCGCACGGTCATAACCAATATGGCCAAGACGCTCAAGTCCATCGGATTTGAGAAGATCGATCTGGAGCCGGAGATCCACGTTCAGAATATTGTGGCCTCAGCAGACCTGAAGACGGACCTGAACCTCAATGCCATTGCTCTGGGTCTGGGCCTGGAGAACATCGAGTATGAGCCGGAACAGTTTCCCGGGCTGGTCTATCGCATCAAACAACCCAAGGTGGTGGTGCTCATATTCAGCTCCGGCAAACTGGTGGTCACCGGCGGCAAGAGCCCTGAGGAGTGCGAGGAGGGTGTGCACATCGTCCGGATGCAGCTGGAGAACATGGGCCTTCTCTAAGCTATCTTTTCATTCAAGAAATCAGGATGGTGCGATCATCCCCATCCTTCTCCATTGACAGTCCTGCCGGATGCCTGCCAGGTGCTGCAAGAGCCTCCATTCTTTCCACTCCATTTATCCAGAGCAGCTTTTAGCATATCCATCTTGACCGGCTTGCTGATATAGTCGTCCATCCCCGATTCCAGGCACATCTCCTGGTCGCCTTCTAGAGCCAGAGCGGTCATGGCAATGATGGCCGGCTGATCCTTGCCCGGCCACCTGCGCCGGATCTCCCGGGTGGCCTCCAGGCCGTCCATCTCCGGCATCTGCACATCCATCAAGATCAGATCGTAATGCTGGCGCTCCAGCGCCTGCAGGACCTCCAGGCCGTTTGCAGCCAGGTCAGCCCTGTATCCCAGCTTCTCCAGCATCATCCCGGTCACCTTCTGGTTGACCAGATTGTCCTCCGCCAGAAGGATCTGGATGTCCCGGCTCGGGCCCGGCCTGATCCTGGAATCCGAGACCTCTCCCTTCCTCATAGGCCGAATGAGGGATGGCTGCACCAGAACGGTGAAATGAAATGTGGATCCGCTTCCCACAAGGCTCTCGGCCCACATCCTTCCACCCATCAGCTCGGTGAGCCTCTTGCTTATGACCAGTCCCAGGCCGGTTCCGCCATAACGGCGGGCCATGGATGCATCGGCCTGACTGAAGGGATGAAAGAGCCGATGCATCTTATCCTCGGGGATGCCGATGCCTGTATCTTTCACGGCAAAATGGATCTCATAGTCCCCGTCCTCTTGGAAGCAGCCGGATACGGATACGGTTATTGCCCCCGTCTCCGTAAATTTTACGGCATTATTGAGCAGGTTTATCAGTATCTGATTTATCCTGGCCGGATCTCCCAGCACCGTGGCCGGGACGTCCGGGCCTATATCATAACTCAAGGCCAGTCTCTTTCGGCCAGCATCAGCAGCCACCATGTCCATCGCCGCCACCAGGCAGTCGGGCAGGAAGAAGGGCTGCTTCTCCAGCTCTATCCTCTCTGCCTCTATCTTGGTGAAGTCCAGGATGTTGTTGATGGTTGAAAGAAGGGTATCTCCGCTGCTCCTGATGATCTCCACATACTCTCTCTGATCTTGATTCAGCTTTTCATTGAGCAGCAGACCGGTCATGCCGATTATGGCATTGAGGGGAGTTCTTATCTCGTGGCTCATATTGGCCAGGAACTCGGTCTTGGCCCGGGCGGCAGATTCAGCCTTCTCCTTGGCCTTCTGCAGGTCCTCTTCCGCCCGCTTTCTCTCCGCCACCTCGGATATGCTCTTGGCCAGCAGGCGATTGCTCTCATCAAAGATCATCTTCTGGCGGATGAACATCAGGGCGATAAGAAGGCCGAAGGCGGCTGCGACCAAGGAATAGTTGATCTGACGGAGAAACTCCTGTTTCCAGACGAAGAGCAGGAATACTGCTCCAATGCCTAAAAAGGGCAGATTATAGGTCCAGCCGGCCCTGCTGCTCGGAGCGATCGCATCGGCTTTGGATCGATCCAGGGGGGGAGAATTTGCATGGCGTATGGCTGCCAGGCCCATGAGCAGGCTGCTACTGGACCAGCCTATATCCAGCAGGCTGCCGGAGATAAAAGTCTCATCCTGGATCTGGATCAAGAATATCAAGTCGGTCAGTATCATAACCGCTATGCTCATGGCCAAAAGCAGGATGGGCCCCTGCTCTCTGTAGTCCAGCTTTCGAAAGAGGAGCCATATCAGGGCAAAGAAGAGCAGCAGGTCCATTAGAAGGTAAGAGAGGGATACCAAGAGACCCAGATCAAATATCATGGTGCTGAGAAGCATGGGAGAGATGAGCAGGACCCAGAATACCAGGGTGATGGATATAGCCACTATGGCCGCATCCAGCAGGAACTTGAGCTTCTCCCGAGAGGTGAGGGGCTCTTCTGGCAGGAGGAATATGCCCAGGGCGAAGAGCGGATAGAACAGGAGATAGCCCGCATCGGCCAGGGTGAGGAAGGGGTTGCCCTGAAGCACCACCTCTATCGCCGCCCACAGCATCTCGCCTATGGTGTTGAGCAAGAGCGCCGCAGCAAAGACTATCCAGGCCTTTTTGGATCTGCTCTCGGAGCGATGAGCTGCATAGAGCATGGCTGCGGCGGCAAGGGCGCTGCTCGCTATCAAGAATCCATCTTTTATGGGCAGGAGGCTTCTATTCCCCTCTCCAAAAATCAGCAGGAGAAGATGGAGCAATCCGATTGCTCCGGCCAGAAGAGCTGCGGATCGAAAGCTCAGGCGGATTTCGCTTTTAGGCGAATCGGTCATGAAGATGTATCTCTCTCCTAGTCCATTATCATGGATGGACTTGACGAAAAAGCTTTTGGTAGTTTGGGGTGGCCAGATATAGATGAGATATCAGATTTTTGGATTCGTGATGAAAAGATCAAAGATACAATTCATCTCTTACCCCATCGCTGCCCCTCCCTTCGCCTCCCTCTCCTGGTCCACCCCGCAGGCGACGATCATCTCCGCCAGCTTGGCCAGCACGTCCTTTCTTATGCCCCCCATAAACTTGATCGAGCCCACCACCAGGTGCCCGCCTTGAGAAGTGCCACTTTTAAAATCATCTCCAACCTTTTGATCAGCCTGAGGATCATCCTCGCCATTCCGACTGGCGGGCCAGCTCCCGGCAAAATGCCAGTCCTTCATTGGTCAGCTCGTAGGTCATCTCGCCACGGGTTGGATGCATTCTCACATAACCTTCCCGGACCAATTCACGTAGAGCCTTCTTAACCAGACGGCCCCCATCGGGAATTCTCCTGGCGAATGATCTTTCAGGAACATGGGCGGATTTGCTGGTCTTTGTGGCCTTGCATATGCTGATCAGAACAGCAGCCTCAAGTCCGTCCCTGGCGATCATTCGCATAAAAAGATATCTTG
>CALMJN010000246.1 GCA_937864385.1 uncultured Methanosarcinales archaeon
GATCCTCGAACTCGACCGTGGCCAGGGCATCCCCTGGAAGGGCAACTACTCCTCCTGGCTGGAACAGAAAGAGGCCCGCCTGGAGACCGAGAACAAGCAGATCGACGCCCACATGAAGGCCATGAAGCAGGAGCTGGAAATTACTCTGCGGAAGAGGCGATTGAGACCTACACCAACTTCATTCACAAGGACATAAATCTGTCCAGCTCTCCGGTTGATCTGAGCCGGACCGTTCCCCGCTGGCCCGATCAATCATCGAAGTGGACAGAGGGAGTCTACTCCCGAGATCCGGGAAAGACCTACCTGGGAGAGGAGTACAGCAGCCTGACACAGATGGATAAGGAGACGCTGGTGGCGGGCTTGAACTACATTCAAAGCCAGGCCAACTTCACCGGAAAAGCCAGCTACCGCCAGGCCATAGAGGGCTCGACGGACCTGGAGCAGGAGTACCTGGGTCGGTATTCCATCCGATACAAGACCAGCCTGCAGGGGACCGCCAAATTTGACCGGCCTCATATCAATGTGATCAAAGAAGGCCAGATCGTCAAGCCGGAAAACCAGAGCCGGACTTATGCCCGATACGAGATCATCATTGAAAACGACGGCAATGAGATACTCTCGCCGATATATGTCAACGACCTATTCCCTCCCGGGGCGGTTTATGTCAACTCCTCCCTGCGACCCAGCCTGGCCGAGTCCAGCGCCAACTGGTCCATCACCCATCTGCCCGTGGGCGGCAGGTCCGAGATCACCCTCTGGCTGGAGATTGGAGAGAACCTGAGCAACAGGCTGGTCAACAGGGTGCAGGCGACGGGAAGCCACGCAGCGGGCTGGGCCTCTGCCAGCAACATCTCCGTCCTGGAATGCGGATGGCTGCCTTGTGCTCCCTCCCAGGGCGATCAGATCGTGGTCAAGAAGAGGGCCTTTGTCAATGAGTCAGCCAGCGATCTGGTCTGGTATCTGCTGAGGATAGAAAACCACGGCAACTGCACCCCCAGCCTCACAGTCACCGATAGCCTGCCCCGAGGCATGAAGCTGATCGGGGCCACTCCTGATGTTACCAGCTATGACCGGGAGAGCAATACCCTGTTCTGGAATATCGTATCTTTAAAGCCGAATGATGTTGTATCCATAATATACCAGGTTCAGCTCACAGCTGGCGGAAAGCAGGTTAATCAGGTCAAGGTGGAGGCAATCTCGCCTGAAGGGTGCGACATAAATCCCGCCTATGACAGCACCGTACTGATCCTGGGGCAGAAGAATGCACAGATCTGGCCAGATGACTGGAAGCCTCCCGAGGATTGGGGATTTCAGTGCGTTGAGACATCTTGCGTATGATCTCGGATCTGGGGCGGCTGGATGATGGTCATAAACAGGAAGATATCAGGCCGGGCTCACATTAAGCCAACTCATCAATCAGACTGCTAAAGCTCATTGATTCTTGGCCACCCCCTCTGTCACTTCTTTATCTTTATTCTCTTCCTTGTTCTGCTCCTCTTTCTGATTTTGCTCCTGCTTTTCCTCCCGCTTTCTGGTCTTGCCGGATTTGGCCTTGATCTTGCCCAGCATCCATTTGAGCAGCCCCGATCCCATGATCAGAGTTCCCACAATGAACTGCCAGTTCTTCTTGACGAATCCCTCAGTCTTCTCGGCCACGGGCTCTTCTTTTGCCATCACCTGGATATGGCTGCAGAATACCCTCGAATCTACGGTCATAGGCTCCTGTCCCGGCAGAATTATCTCCGCAAAGGCAGACAGGGTGAGATCATGCTTCCCTGGCTCGATGGGGGTGACGTCCCACAGCCACTCCCGATAGCCACTCTTGGCCACCAATTGCCTTTCATCGGTTATGGGGGAGATATCAAACTTGGGACCGGTAAGCCTGACCTTCATGAAGGTGCTGACCGGAATGCTCTCCACTTTAACCTCTCCCTGTGATGACAGTCCGGCGATCAGATCCTGCACCGTCTCATTGATTGATATTCGAACCTCAACCCGATAGACCTCCCCCACAAGCATCTCTCTTTCTGGCTCAAAGGCGATATTGCCCATGCATAGCTTGGACTTCTCTTCTTCAACCAGAGAGGAATAGTCGATGCTCTCCACCCCGGCTGAGGCTTCCCTGCTCTCTCCGTTGCCTGCTTTCGCCCCGGCGGGTGAAGCCGGAATCCCGTTATCTCTCAAGTTGTTGCTCTCGCTTCCCGGTCCGTGGTTTACATTGCTTTCGGCATTGTCGGAGACAAAATTAGATGTGACATTGTTGCGGTTGGAGGGATCGAGGTGGATGCCGCTCAATCGGCTGGATAAAACCTCGTTGTTCCATATGAGATTGCCATCGGATTCAAAGAGCTTGATGCCATCTTCAAGGCTTTCAGAAACCCTATTTTGGGAGATCTGGTTGGATAGGGAATGCTTTAGATATATGCCAAAGCCGTTTTCCTGGAGATGGTTGTAATCTACCAGGTTGTCCTTGGAGTCGATGAGAAGGACTCCCTTCTCACATTCGCTGATGCTGCTGCTGAGCACATGGGATTGTGTGGTATTGTACAGGCAAATCCCAGAATGAGAGTTGCTGATCTCCTGGTCTAAAACTGTGATATTGCTGCAGTCAATGCAATATATCGCCCCGGCATCATCCTTTTTGCCTATCACCCTTCCCGTCGAGCCGATGAGAAAGAGTATGGGCTTTCCATCCGCCAGGTTATCCGGTCCGATGAAGTGGAGCAT
>CALMJN010000247.1 GCA_937864385.1 uncultured Methanosarcinales archaeon
GGCGCGGAGGTCCCTCTTGGAGGCGTCGGGGCAGTGCCAGAAGAACTCTCCCAAGGCGGCGTGGAACACCGCATTTTCTGGTTCCAGGTCGATGGCCTTCTGGAGGTCCGCACGTGCCTGGTCGAACTTCTGAAGTCTTTCATGGAGTACACCGCGTTCATGGTACGCCAGAGCATCCTGAGGGTTCAGTTTGAGCAACTCGGTGTACAATGCCAGCGCGTCCTCAAATAGACGCAGCCGAATCTCGGTCATTTCCGGAATGGTTGCCAAGTGTTCGTCGGCAACGCGGGTGAGCATCTGCTGCACGGCTCGGCGCGCTGCCTCATAGTTTTTTGCGGCCTTCGTTGCGTGGTCCCTTGGACTCGTTTTCTCGGGCTTGCTTCGCGCTGGCCGCGGCCAATGGGGATCATGCTATCCACCGCCATTATTCCCGTCTGCAGAGGAACATTCACTGCAGCCCGCTGAATGATGGATGGGGACTCCCTTTCAATGGGCAGTCGATTCGAGGTCTGAATGCTCCCCATCCCGTCCAGCGGCCTGCCCATGCCGTCTACGATCCGGCCTAAAAGCTCCTCGCCAACGGGAACATCCATAATTCGGCCGGTTCTGCGTGCGATCTGTCTTGCCTTGATGCTTTTGCTTTCGCTGAGCATGATCACGGCCACCTCATCGCTGTCGAGGTTGAAGACTATGCCATAGCCTTCTCCCGGAAAACTTATCAGCTCCTCGGACTGGGCATTGGGAAGTCCCTTGATGCGAACTATTCCCCGGCCCACATAGGACACCGCTCCTATCTCCTCGATCTTCAGCTCTGGCCGGAAGGCACCTCCATTCTGTTCGATTGCCTCGAAAGTATCGGCCAGAACTTCCCGGATGGAGGAGGGATCTTCGATCATTTCACTCCTGATTGGGTCAGGGTTCTCTTCTCAAGCCATCGGGAAAAATCGGCTTCCAGAGAGTCGAGATATCCGGCAATGCTCCAGGTGATTTCCACATTCTTGGCACTCATCACTATGCCGCAGATCAAATCCTCTTCGATCTCAAATTGAACTCTTACATCAAATCCGGCCTGTCCGGCAAGAGAGTCCCTGATCTTCGCCTGAAACTCCCCGGGGATTTCAAAGGCGCTTCGCACGGTTACAAGCTGCTCAGCGTCTTTTAGAAACTCTTCTACAGTCTCTCTCTCCTTCTCCACCAAATTGTCCAAGCGATTTATAAAAAAAATTATGATTTGCTTCTCCAGATCTTTATCGGCAAGGTCCCGCAAAGCACGTCTGGATATGGCATAAAGCTCCTGGCCGCTATATCTCCTCAAATCGCTGACGAACTCACCCTTCTGGCGCTGCAAATCCCTCTGCCACTCCGTTCTCGTCTCTTCAATCTCATCTCTGGCCTTTTTCATCAGATCCGCTCTGAATTCCTTGGCTTCTTCTTTTGCCTTGACTAAAAGCTCCTCATGCTCGGCGGACAGCTCCTCTTTCTTCTTGCGATAGGACTCTGCCTCGGCCTGAGCCTTTCTCCTGGCACTCTCAGCTGCCTCTTGAGAGGAGACGATGGCCGCCTCTCTATCCTCCATCAGCTTGAGCATCGGCCGGTATAAAAAGCGTTTCAAGAGAAATACCAGCAGTGCAAAGTTCACAACCTGGGCGGCAGTGGTGAAATAATCGATCTGCAAGGCCACCTCCTATCGGGTCGCATAGTCCCAGAAGGGATTGGAGAAGATCAGAATTATGGAGATGACAAAGCAATAGATTGCAGTTGACTCCACCATTGCCAGGCCCACGAAAAGGGTTCGGGTTATCACATTAGCCTCGTCCGGCTGCTGGGCGATGGCACTTAGGGCCCGGGAGAGTGCCCAGGCTTCGCCTATGGCCGGCCCTACCGATCCGATGGCAATGGTGAGCCCCGAAACGATTATGGAGGCAACGCCTATGGTCTCAATGGCAGACACTCTCAAACACCTCTGGGGGATGATTTTTCCTCATTCTTGTCATCTATTGAACCTCCTGATATGATATAAACAGTGGCTAAAACGGCGAAGATATAGGCCTGCACCTGCCCTATGAGCAGCCCAAACAGATCCAAAACGGCTGGCAGGAACAGAGGCACAATGGAGAGCAATACTGCCACCAGCAAATTCTGGCTCATCATATTGCCAAAGAGCCTGAGGGCCATGGCCATGGTGCGGGAGAACTCGCCGATGATATTGAAGGGAAGCATCAGCATCGAAGGCTGGATGTAGCGCCGGAAATAATTAGCTGCACCCTGCTCGCTAATGCCGAATATGGGAACGGCGAAAAAGACGCACAGGGCCAGTGCCAGTGTGGTGGAGAGAGAACTGGCTGGGGAACGATAGCCTGGAACCACGGCAAGCAGGCTGGAGATGGAGATGAACAGAAAAAGAGTTCCCGAGAAGGGGATATATCTTTCAGACGCCCGGCGGGCGATCTCTTCAATCTCTCTTTTCATATAACTGATGACGGTTTCGATGAGGGCCTGTCTTTTTGATAGCGGCGGCTCTAAAGAAAGCCGGCGTGTGGATAGCCAGGCGGAGAGCACTAGGAGGGCCATGACCAGCCAGGTGCTGACAATGGTCTCGTTGAGCATGAACGCCCCCATCTTCCAGTAAACGATTTCGTCCGGATTTATCTGTACCATCTTGTTCCTTCTCCTTTTCTACTGCCCAAAGATATCCTATGAATCAAAGCCATCTTTGTGAGCACAAAGCCGGACAGGCAGATTAATACTGCTTCAATGCCCTGGCCCACGACCAGATAAAATCCTGCCAGGCAAACCAGGGAGCGGGCGGCAAAGCTGCTCATGCTCAAAAGGGTCGGCTGCCGGCTTTGAGGCAGGCGCTTTACAGTCAGCCACAATCCGCCGAAGTAGAAGGCGGAAAGAACGGCTCCCAGGAAAAAGCAGGCAGGGAGAGTGAATGGACTATTCACAGGCAATTCTCCTCCTCAATCTCTTTCTGCTCCTTTTTAACCCAATACCAGGCGTTCAGGCAGCCCACGGCCAGGCCCACCAATAGCAGAGTGAGAGTCCAGGATACCGGTCCGCTGTAGTTGATGTCCAGCCAAACCCCAAGAAGCACTCCTATGAGGGCCGGGGCGGCCACAGACCATCCGATGACCCCCATCATCCCCAGGCCAAACCAGATGCCTCTGCCTTTCCCCCTCCGGGCCCGGATCTTTCGCGCTTCTTTTGCGGCAATTTCATCCTGGAAATCCTTGCGATAGCCGGTCATAAACATTCTCAAATTTTTACATCTTTTCAAAGAGGCTCCTGGCAAAGTCCGCCTCCAGCTTTGCCAGAACCGAGCGGGTCTTCTTCTCCTTCTCATCCAGGATCATGAATTCCTGCTTTACGATTTGCTTCATCTTCCCCAGATCCCTGCTGCGCACAGCCCTCCTTGTGGAGACCCTCACCTCGGAGGAGCGCTTGACCAGAACGCCTTCGTCAACTGCGAGATACTCCTCTCCTTCATCAGAATCAAAGGATACTATCCCCGGAACCAGAGCCGCCACAAAATCGATATGCTTGGGAAGAAGGCAGAAGGAGCCGTTTTCCGCTTCCGCTACTATCTTTGTCACTTCCTGATTTAAGAGTATTCTCGTGGGAAGAAATACCTTCAGCCTCATATCTTTGCTTCCTCTATATCTCCAATCATGTAAAGAGATGACTCGGGATAGTCTGCGAACTCATCGTTCAGAATGCGCTCACAGCCGCTCAGGGCATCATCCAGCCGGATCAGTTTGCCCTTTCGCCCTGTGAAATGCTCAGTGGTCATGAAGGGCTGGGTCAGGAACCTCTCCAGTCGGCGCGCTCTATTCACAGTCCTTTGATCCCCCTCAGAGAGCTCCTCTAGGCCCAGCATGGCAATGACGTCCTTGAGATCCTCATACTCCGCCAGGGTCTTTCTGATCATCTGAGCGGTACGGTAGTGCTCGTCTCCCACGATATGAGGGCTGAGCATTCTGGAGTGGGACTGCAAGGGATCGATTGCCGGATATAGCCCCAGGCTGGCCATCTTCCGGGATAGGACAATGGAAGAAGAAAGGTGGCCGAAGGTATGGGCAACGGCGGGATCGGTGAAATCATCGGCGGGGACATAGACTGCCTGGACCGAGGTGATGGCCGCGCTCCTGGTGCTGCAGATTCTGCTTTCCAGTTCGGCCAGCTCGCTGGCCAGAGTGGGTTGATAGCCCACCCGAGAAGGCAGCTGGCCCATTATCCCAGAAACCTCGGAGCCGGCCTGGATGAAACGAAAGATGTTATCGATGAGCAGCAGAACATCCTGCCGGGCGTCATCCCGAAAGTACTCGGCCATGGTCAGAGCGGAATGACCGACCCGAAACCGGGCTCCTGGAGGCTCATTCATCTGGGCGAAGACGAGCACAGTTTTATCCAGCACCTGCGCATCACTTATCTCCCGAAAGACCTCCTCACCCTCACGGGAGCGTTCTCCTATGCCGCAGAAGATGCTGATCCCCTGGTAGCGGCCTACAATGTTGTGGATCATCTCCATGATCAGGACGGTCTTGCCTACTCCTGCCCCCCCGAATAGACCGGCTTTGCCGCCCCTCTCCAGAGGAGAGAGGATATCTATGGCTTTTATTCCCGTCTCAAAGATCTCAGAGGTAGTGCTCCTCTGAGATATGGGGGGAGGGCTTTGATATACGGATCGTAGCTCTTTGCGCTCAATCGCCTCCTTTCCATCTATGGGCGCTCCGAAGACATTTACCGCCCTGCCCAATAGCCTTTCACCTACGGGAACCCGGAGGGGATCGCCTGTATCTACGACCGGGCTTCCCCGGGAGAGTCCCTGGGTTTGAGTCAGGGAGATTCCCCGCACGGTTTCAAAGTTGAGATGGGAGAGGACCTCTATGACGATGCGGTCGTCTTCGCCGGCCAGGAGCGGCTCTATGCGCCGTCCAGCATCGACCCGGACTTCCTCGTCGCCATGGCCGCGGCGTGCGTGGCGAGCGGGGTGGCCTCGAACTGTGGACGGCCGCCGTAGGTCGGGAAATCGGGGTCGAGGGTATGCGTCAGGTCGACCACGCGCCGCGCATGAATCGGGGCGGGTGGCGGGGCGCCGGGGGCTGCGACGGGCTGCCGAGCAGCTCGGCGGCGAGTTTCGCTGTCATGTCTTGTTTCTCCTTGTTTTCTTGCAGGAAGTGGCGCGAAGGATACCGAGGCCCGAGGTCCGGCCGTGCCGCTCGCGGGCGCGCCCGTTCCATGTCGAGCAGCGAGTTCGCTCCGGGGCGTGTGGGCCGTGCGGGTGACCGGAACAGGCCTCCATCGCCCGCTTCGCGCAGGAGCGCAAGACTAGGCGACGCCCGCCGCACTGCCAATTGAACCAAGGTTCAACGGGCGAGCGCCGCTACCGCCGGATGAACACGAGGTCCCAGGTCCCGTGGCCGAGCCGCTCGCCGCGCGCGTTGAACTTGGTGGTCGGGCGGCGGCAGAGCGGGTTGGCCGGTTCCTTTGCGAAGCCGTCCGCCGTGTTGACGAGCTGCGGCTCCCCGCCGAGGACCTCGAGCATCTGGTTCGCGTAGTCCTCCCAGTCGGTGGCGCAGTGCAGGTAGCCGCCGGGCGCGATGCGGCTCGCGAGCAGTCCGATGAACGGCTGCGCGACCAGCCGGCGCTTGTGATGGCGCTTCTTCGGCCAGGGATCCGGGAAGTAGATGTGCACGCCGGCCAGCGCGTCGGGCGGGATCATGTCGCGCACGACCTCGACCGCGTCGTGGTGGACGATGCGCACGTTGGCCAGCGCGAGTTCGTCGATGCGCTTCAGCAGCGCGCCGACGCCGGCCGTGAAGACCTCGACGCCGAGGAAGTCGACGTCCGGCCGCGACTGCGCGATCGCCGCGGTGGTTTCGCCCATGCCGAAGCCGATCTCGAGCACGACCGGGGCGCGCCGGCCGAACACCTGCCCGAAGTCGAGGGGCTGCGGCGCGTACGGAACGCCGAACGCCGCAAACCACTGCTCGACGGCGCGCCGCTGGCCGTGCGTGATGTGCCCGCGCCGCATCGCGAAGCTGCGGATGTGGCGGTAGGGCGGGCCCGCGGGCTCGGGGGCCGGGTCGGTGGCGTCGGGATCGGACATGGCGTGCAAGGGCGGCGGCGCATGGTACCCGGCGGCGTCCGATCCCTCGCCGCCCTCCCGGAAGGCGTAGAATTGGTGCGTCGCACAAATGCCTCTTGAAAGCGGTATCGAGTGAAGAGCCTGCACGGAGAGACCGGATTGCGATCCTTCACCAACATCACCTACGACGAGCTGGAGGTCGGCTCGACCGCGACGGTGTCGCGGCGGATCAGCCAGACCGAGGTCGACGCGCTGGCGCTCGTCAGCGGCGACGTCGACGCCTTTCACCTCGCGTCCAACGGCAACGGGCTGGTGCCGGGCACGACGGCGAAGGCGGTCGGCGCGGAGGCGATCATCTCCGGGCTGCTGTCCCGCCGGATGCCCGGGCCCGGCACGACGATGGTTTCGCAGCAGCTGGACTTCAACGGCGCGATCACCGCCGGCGACGAACTGACCGCCACCGCGACCGTGCTCGAGAAGCGGCCTGACAACATCGTCGTGCTGGCGTGCACCGTCAGGCGGGGCGACGACGAACTCGTCAGCGGCACCGTGACCGTGCGCGCGCCCGACCACCGCATCAGCTACTCGGACGTCGCCACGCCGGAGATGGTGTCGGCCTCGATGTCGTAGGATGTAATGTGCAGTTCGGAGACTAGGAGAGTCTTGGTCGTTTCGTTGCCCGTCCCCGTGATGACATCGCCGGGTTGAACGTCATAGCCCTGTAGATCAAAGTCGGCCACGATATCGTTCGGGTCGCCGGGGTTCCACGGCGCCTGTCCCATCGTGGCGGTGGTCGTGTAATCCACGCCCGCGCCGTTGGAGGGGTCGTCGATCGTCAGGGTCATGAGGGTGCCTGTCGGCCACTCGCGTGCATGGACCCAGTTGCTGTTTGGACTGGCTTCCACAAAGGGGTTGGGGACATACCAGCCATATTGTGTATTATCCCCATCGCCATCGTTCTGGCGGGCTTCATTCCCCATGCCGGGTTTTATATCAATAATGTCCTGCTCGTCGCTGTCCTCACCCACATGGGCAAAGTCGGCGATCCAGTCGCCGTTTGTATCGGCGATCACACGGCGGTAACCGTAACAGCCGTTTTGGTCACAGTAGATGTGACCGATATCCACCTGTGTGCCGGCTTCAGCCGTGCCAGAGACCGTATCCAGAACAGGATCAACCGCCGTAACGATCAGATCTGTGACCGTGTGGATCTTGGTTATTCCGCCCTGAGTCATGGTGACCAATTGACCAATATCATATAACCACTTATATTTTAATATGTTATCCTTTATTGTCCTGTGAAACACCTCGGTTTTATGCAGTCTGTATAAGACGACTCAAGGCCCATCGCCGGGGCTTTGTACCCTTTCCTGGGCTGGTTCAAGAAGATAAGCTATGCCATCACGCCCAACTCATGCAGATAGATATTCGTTGTGGTAGCCGATTCAGCGCCC
>CALMJN010000248.1 GCA_937864385.1 uncultured Methanosarcinales archaeon
TCCGAGTTATCATCAGTCGATTGCTTCGGAAATACGGCTATCCTCCAGACAAGCAAGAGAAAGCAAAACATACTGTTCTGGAATAAGCCGAATTGCTGTGCAAAGATTGGGCGAATAATTTTGGCTCCGGACCCGCGCCGGAAGGCGATCGGCCATGAGATCCCCCGGCCCGCCTTCGCCGCCTGATGCCGCCCCTGCCCAGGATCTGCCGCCTCCGCCCCCGCTCCCAAGCGGCGGCGGGGGGATGGAGCAGATCGGAAGGCAGAATTCACTACCTGAAGCCGAAGTTCATTTCCGAGATTGCTGCAGAACCGCGAGCCGGAGGGAACGTGAGAAGGATAGCATTCGGGCAGAGTCAGTCATACCTGCTCTTCCTGGATTTATTTCCTGGGACACTTCTTACGGACTCCAGACAACAATTCCGTCCACTCGCTCAAAATCCCTGTCTCTGGTGGCAATATCACGAATACGGCAACGCCTCATCGCCGACAGATGAAGTGCATCCATTGGAAGCAAGTTGTAGTTCCTTCCCAGATCTGTGGCCTGCAAATAATCCTCTGGATGGACGGGGATCAATTTCAAGCCATCAAGGCCACTGACGAATTCATTGAACATGTCAACCGCATCATAGCACTGATGAGCGAAATGACTGTTTTCCTTTATTCTGCTTCGGACAGCATCCCTATTTTCGGTATCTAGAATAACCATTCCTCTTTGAAGGAGCAGAATATAAGAGACCTCGTTTAGGACGATCGGAGTTGTAATAGCATCAATATCCTGCAGCTCGATCTTCTCTAAGAAATCTGAAACCGCTTCTCCGAATTCTCTGTTTGGAAGTGTGTAGTCAAGGAACACGTTGGCATCTATGAAAATAGGATTTGGAGAAGAATATAATAATAATTTCAATCTTTGCCACTCTCTTCCCAATCATGCTCTAGCTCTTTTATTAAAACTTCATTGTATTCGCTGATTCCCATAAAACCATAATACTGCCTGGTCTTGGTTTTTGGACGGATCACAATCTCCCTGCCCCTGGTAAAGACTTCCAGGTTTTCAGTACCAAGCTTATTGAGAAGGCTCTTAGGAATCAGGAGTCCGTCATCAACCATAACTGCATCAGTCATTATGCTAATGTCTTGCATCTTCTATGCTTTAATGATTTGTGGTCTTTGTTCTTTTCAAGATTTATTGAGCGGCCCCTATAGTCAGCACTCCGATCGGTTCCTGCGTTGCCGCCAATGGACGATGCCATATTTGCCGCCTTCATGATGGCCCCGGACGAGGCGCCGGGAGGATGTCGCCCATGAGATCCCCAGCCCACCTTCACCGCCAGGAGCCGCCCCTGCCCAGGATCTGCCACCTCCGCCCCTGCTCCCAAGCTGCGGCGGGGGATGGAGCAGATCGGAAGGCGTAAATCTCCGG
>CALMJN010000249.1 GCA_937864385.1 uncultured Methanosarcinales archaeon
TGAACTCATCGCCCTTGGATACATAAAGAAACATCCTAAAGGTAGCGAAACTACGTATGAGCTTGACGAAAGAGGATTCGAGGCGTGCCGGAAGATCAGAGAGCAAAGAAAGGCTCGCTGAGCCTGCATGCCTACCTTTTTCTGTTTTCAAGAATAGCGCATAATCTTCATCTTCAATCCGCGTCATCCATCAGCCTCTCCGCCATCCCCCACTCCTCGCCCAGATCCACCCCTATATCCATCCCCGGCTCGATCCTCTTGAAGCCGGCGTACATGATGCACAGCAGCTCCAGGGCGGAGAAAGTCCTCCCCGGCAGCGACCGCAGGACATGGGTCTCCTTGGGGTCATTGATGTCCAGGCCATACTGCCCTTGCAAGCCGATCTCGAAAGCAACCTCCCGGACCTCATCCAATGTTTTTCCAGCGAACAGCCGCATGGCATCCAGCAGATAGAAGACCGCATCCATCCTCGGCCCACGAGCCTTCAGCTCCCTCACGGCGATCTCCCGCAGTCCGTTCCTGGCCAAGGCTCGCAGCTCATCAGGGGCCGGCATATCCAGCACCATCTGGAAGTGCTTTTGAGCCGGCTCGATATCTCCCATATCCATATAGGCGAAGGCGAGGCCGTACACCGTCTGAGGGTCCTTTGGATTGGCCTGGTAGGACTGGCGCAGGTAATAGAGTGCCCGCAGGCTGTCACCCTCCCGTCCCAGGATGGCGCCCAGGTTCTTGAGGGCCACCGGATTCTTGGGATCTGCGGCCAGGGCCCGGTTGGTAAAAGCCCTTGCCTGGGCTAGGTCCCCATTCTTCTGATAGGCGATGCCCAGGGCTACGCAGGCGTTGGAGTGCTGGGGTGCGATCTTCAGGCAGCGTTTCAGCAGCTCTATTCCGTGGTCGAGCTGGCCGAGGTCCACATAGCAGAGGCCCAGGTTGTAAAGAAGATCGGGTTTATCGGGATCCTGGCGGAGGAGCTCCTCCAGGTAGATGCGGGCCTCGTCTAGGCGTCCGGCAGCGATGAGCTTCAAAGCCAGGTCAAAGTGGTCCATCACGAGGGAAATGGGAAGGGCCAATATTAAAATGGTTGTCTCCACCGACGACCCGCTGCTAAAGCAGGGCGTGCAGCCGGACAATGCCTCACGAGGATCGAAGAAATTTATTCCTGGCTCCACCAGCTCCACGGATCGAACTCGTTATTTTCGAAGTCCTTTATCTCGGCGTGGCCAGCATCCACAAGTATCTTGTTGAAGTTTCTGCCCGGCACGCCATCCTCGCTGAGATAAGCCACGGCCACCCAACGATCATACTGGTCTTTGCCGGTCTTATCGTCCAGATCCAGGAAAATGTAGGTGCTCAGCAGCCAGGATCGGGTATATGCGGATGCATTCTTTCCAGCTTCGCAGGCTTTTGAGCCTCTGGTCTCCGGGCAATCAATATCTGCAAGCCTGACCCTGATAAGGTCCTCGGAGAGCGAGCTATCCTGGAGCTGTACATCAAAGGTATCCCCATCTATGACTTTGGTGACTCTTCCCATGGCCTCATCTGGAGCGCCAGCGGCCAGGGCAATCAGGAGAAAGAGAGGCAGCACGAAGATGGCTTTGGTCGGTTTCATGAGGCATATCTCAGGGTCTCCTCTTTATGCCAGCTGTGGGAGGCGTGGGCTGGCTGGCAGGTGATTCCTAAACCTCTCAGGAGTCCAAG
>CALMJN010000250.1 GCA_937864385.1 uncultured Methanosarcinales archaeon
ATTGTCGGGAATGGACAGGCTGCTGAGCTTGGGGATCTCCTCCACTACATTAAATGTAGCATCGGAGCTGTTGGCGGAGAAGTCCCATCTGCTGTTTGTGTACTCCAATCTGGCCGAGAACGGCCCGGTCTTGCTCAGATCCACATCGCTGCGGTTGAATAGGGGTGGATCGTTCTCCGCCGTCCACCGGAAGACAACCTTATCCCCGCTGATCTCGGGATCGGTGAGGGTGAAAGCCTTATCCTCCTCGCCGGGATGGCTGATTATGAGCCTGCCCTGGGGAAGACTCTCCTCTATGCCGGCAGAGGCATCCCGGACCGCGGCCTGGATGGTGAAGTTGGTATAATCAAGGCTCCTGTCTATCTTGGGGCTCTCGGCGCTGGGCTGGTAAGGCCGGAGGGTGATATTGTATGGTCCCAAATTCAAGGGCGCTGTCTTGAGATTATTATAGACCAGCATGAAGCTAAAGTTCCCGCCGTCTCGATAGGAAGAGAGGTCCTCTCTGATGGAGGCGGCATAAGCGCTTTTCCCTGAGGCGCGGCAGCTCATATCCTCAGTGCTCCAGGTCCGGGGTTCAGCCGTGCCTAAGGGTCCGGTTATAACCAGATGGCAGGTGGGACTGGGGTCGAGGGCATCCTGATCTCTAAAGCCTGCTGAAACCGATAGACCCTGGAAGAAATAGGGGGCCCTGTCGAACTGGATGCCGGTGCTGCTGGGCGGCCTCACTATGGGGCCTGGGATTCTCTTGGTTTTGGCGACAGCCTGGCCGCCGGCATAGAAGACGAATTCGAATGAGGCGTTTTCGGTCTCCGGAATGGCAAATCTGTTCTTAAAACTGTAGGGGCCGAAGGAGAAGGAGGTCCGGCCCATTCCCCTCTGGTCTATGGAATCGGTATGGACCAGATTATCCTCATTGTAGATGTTAAGTTTCAAGCTGAATTGGGTGACAGCAACCATGCCCAACTCGCCGGCGGCTTCCTCGCTCATCCAAACCTCAGCGGAATAGGTAAATTCCTCGTAGCCGTACTCCG
>CALMJN010000251.1 GCA_937864385.1 uncultured Methanosarcinales archaeon
ATCCAGTGGATCTAATGAACTCAGGCGCAATTCCAGGACTAAAATTTGTCTTCTCCCCCCCCACGAATGTGTGCATAATAGACCTTCCAGCAAATTGTTGCTTTTTATTCATGTGCAGGTCCTTCCGGCATAACCGATGCAGTTCTCTTAATATGCTTAGCCATTATTTAGGAGCAGGTGAGTTTCTATGATCAATGAAAAGCTTGGGGCCATTATGCTGGCCATGGGATTGCTCCTCTCGATAGGCATTGTCCCGGGACAGGAATCTGAACCGTTTAATCAAGAGGCTATTTTCCCAGAACTGGGTGCATGGGACGGCATCAATTTTGAGCCTCAGACGGCAAGCGGAGAGACTTTATGGTGGCTCGTCTCTGCGTCAGACGCTGTCAGCGCAAATCTAGCCAAAGTTGAGACAGCACTCATGGATGCCAGCATAGCCCTTTCGGAAACGGGAATTGATGGGCCTAAGACCAAGGAAGTTTTATCTAGGCTCGCGCTGGCCGATCCTTCTGTAATCGATTGTATTACCATCGATGCTACCGGCACAGTGCTCGAGGTAGAGACAGCATCATTTGAAAGCGTGAAGGGAGTGAATCTGAAGAGCCAGGAGCATATAAATAATACTATTAACACTAAATTGTATTCTGGATTCCATCTTATAAAGGCAGTGGAGGGCGTTTATGCAATCGACTCGGAGATGCCCGTCTTTGACCGGAATGGAACTTTCATTGGAACGGTCAGCTTTATGTTTAACAACAGCAAGTTTTTTGAAAAGGTTCTTTCTCCGTTCCAGCCAGGCGGCAACTCCAAGATATGGATAAGCAAAGCAGACGACGCAATGATCATTTATGATACCGATCCTTCCCAGATATTGCTCAATGAAAGCTCTCCCGTGTATCAAAATTATCCGGAACTCCTGGTACTCTCGGATAGGATGAGCGTGGAGAGAACCGGTTACGGAACATACGAGTTTTTAGACCAATCTCATGGAGAGGCGATAAAAAAAGGCTGCTACTGGACTACCATTCCAAATCAGGGTACTCAGATGAGGATTGTCCTGACACTCGAACTCCAGTAGAGCCTTGCCGTACTGAATCAAGAGGGCAAATTATGTAGGGCTGGTGCGGATGTAAGTATGTACCAGCCCTTCAATCCATCCCATCCCGCAGGCTGGGGAATGATTTGCAAAGTGGATCTTCAAGCAGTCATCTTCCTATCTGGTTCGAATCTTCGTCATAAAGGAACAACTATTGAGCAAAAAAAGGCAGAATAGCTGCAACCGTCACCGATGAGAAGCTCAATAATCTTTCTCCAGAATATTTTTCTCTCTTTGTGGATTGTCACTCCAAATCATCTGGAAGTACTCCTATGATCTTCCTTAATCAGGCATTTGTTGCCTCATTATCGGCATATATTCCGGAGCCAAGAAACCAAGTGCCATCTACGTCGACCACATAGCTGAGCTTTAGCCTATCGGCCATATTTCTGGATGGATCTGGATAGATGTAATAGAGGGAACCTTTTCCCATCTTGGCAACATCGATTACCTGTTGGATGAAAAAAACTCCATTGGGATCTTGTGCATCGATCCGGTTTGTGCCGATCAGCTCAGGCTGATGGGGAAGAGCCAAGTTCTTTCCATCATAATCGTAGGCGAAGATATAGCGCTCATCTCTGGTAAAATTGCCCTCAGGATCATTGAAAATTCCAAGAGCCTCCTCTTTGCCGTTATCCTGGGCGAACTGCAGTGCTTCATTCACATAGACAACAAGCTCATCTATCTCTTCCTGATCAAAAGAAGCAGATATGTTGGAGAGATACAATCCTGAACCCAGGTATAAGCTATCATTCACATTCTCAATGTAAAGCTGCTTCAATTCCTCATTTCCATCATGAGCTGGATTCGGGAACACAATATACATGGTCCCGCTTCCTCTCTTTGCCAATGCAAGTTCGCGGCCTACCACATCCACTCCATTGATGTCCAAAAGGCCGGTTTGGCCAACTAATTCAGGATTGAAGGGATGGGCAATACAGGTTCCATTGAAGTCATAGGCGAAGATATAGAGATCTTCACGGACAAAAGAACCAGCTGGATTATTGAACTCCTCAAGAGCTTTCTCCAAACCGTTATTGTTCACAAAGTTTGCGGCCTCATCCACAAAGGCCATGACTTCATTCCAAGAGGCGGTCTGATCCGAGGCCAGACACGAATTTGTGGTAACCGTCAAAAAAACTAATGCTATCACACAGTCTAATGCAACAAATTTCATATTAATCCTTCCTGCCAGTAACTTGCGGATAATTGAAGGTAATTATTATGTCATCGATTTTAAAGGTTTCCTAGCTGCCTGCTGCTGCAATTGGTTAGTGGGATCTTGGACGGATTTGATGAACTTCGTTTAACCAAAACGCTGTAAAGCCTCCAGGCTCCTGGGGGGCTGGTTTAGCTTGGCGATCAGCTCCATTCTGCGCATTATGCAGGGGAGAGGCCCGGTGGCTGAAGTAGAGCCTCTTGAATGCCTCTGCGGGAGGGTGCCGGCCAGTATGGCTTCCCGACCGCGCCGCTCCACCAGCCCCATCTGCACCAGATGAGTTATGAGCCTGGAGACGGTCTCCCTTCGGATCCCCAACTCAG
>CALMJN010000252.1 GCA_937864385.1 uncultured Methanosarcinales archaeon
GGCTAAAACTGCCCCCCGCATGAAATCCGCCTGGCCGCCGATGCCGCTGTAGAAGCTGTGCCCCAGAGACTCAGCAGTAGCCTGGCCGGTGAGATCTACCTCCAATGCGCTGTTGATGGCAGTCATCTTATGGTTCTGGGCTATGATCAAAGGATTGTTGGTGTAGTCTATGCCCTTGAACTGGACGGAAGGATTGTCCCTCAGAAAATCGAATGTCTTTTGGGAGCCCATGCAGAAGGTGGCAATGCTCTGGCCGGGATGCAGGCTTTTAGAGCTATTGTCAACCACTCTCTCCTTCATAAGAAGGGCTATGCCGTCGCCCAAGAGCTCGGTATGCACCCCCAGATGCTTCTTCTTTCCCAGGCACGAGACTACAGCATTGGGAATGCTGCCGTAGCCCACCTGGATGGTTGAGCCGTCCTCTACAATGCGGGCTACATAGCTTCCTATCCTTTTGGCAACACTTCCCGGAGGATTCTCGATGTACTCCAGCAGAGGCTCGTCGTGGGGGATGATATAATCCACATCATCCATTTCGATCCAGCCGTCACCCTCTACTGCGGGCATAAAAGAGTTGGGCTGGGCGATGACCATTCCCGCCCTCTCTACCGCCGCCCGGACGATATCCACTGATACCCCCAGGTTCATTTTCCCTTCAGCATCGGGAAGAGAGGTCTGAATTAAAGCCACATCCAGGGGGATCCGGCCGCACCGGATCAGGCCGGGCAATTGAGATAGAAAAACAGGTGTGTAGTCGGCCTCAGCCCGGTTGACCGCTCTTCTGGTGCTGTCGCCTATGAAAAAGGAGTTGAGCCGAACATTGTCTTTGAACTTCTCATCGGTGTAAGGGGCTACACCCAGGGTGACGATATTGATGATCTCTGCATCCATAAATGCCTTGGGCTGCTGCTTGACGAAATCAAAGAGTGAGCTGACCAGAAATTGAGGCTCACCGCAGCCGGTGCCCACAAAGATCCTGTCTCCCGGGCGAATTCCCTGGAAGATAAACCTCTCCTGATCTCGAAACTTGCCAGGCCACCTCTTCTTTATGTCCTTCCAATCGACTTCGCTCCTGCCTCTGGCTGTGCCTTTTCCCATCTTACTGCCACCATTCTGGATCTATGACCATCATGCGAGCCATTTTATGGATATCCACCTTGCAGCTGCTGCATATCAATTCAATCGGTCTGCCTTTGCCGCGAAAAAATATAAATATTTCCCCTAAAATTTATAGAAATATGAAAAGAATTATCAAGACAATCATATAGATCTGATTGCCATTATATAATTCTCATGAGGAGAAAGGTAGAAGAATCAAGGAGATGATTTATTAATTGAAGCCGGATTGAGCCAGATGGGAATTGAACTCTGCGACCAAGAATACGATAGCTGCAAGGCGATGAATTCAGTGGTAATATGATAAAAAAAATTATGATAGCGACCGATGGATCGGATATGAGCAAGAAGGCGGTGAAAGTCGGAGTTGATATCGCACATCGTAGCAGGGGATGCGTCGCTGCGGTCTATGTCATAGACATCTCTCGACTTTCTCATCTTCCGGGATATGCCATGTTGCCTGGTCTGAAAGAAAAGATATCCGAGCTGATGAAAGAAGAGGGGAGGCAGGCAACTCAATTTGCAGAAGACCTGGCCAGCATATTGAATATTCCCTGCCGCAAGATCGTGCTTCAGGGAAATCCGAGCCAAGAGATACTTAAATCGGCCCGGAAGATGGAAGCAGACCTGATAGTGATAGGCAGCAGGGGCCGAACTGGAATTGAAAAACTCCTGCTGGGAAGCGTGGCGGAAAAGGTTGTCTTGCAGTCTCCAATTCCAGTGCTCATGATCAAAGGAGATGGAGAATGATTTTTTGATTTAGATGCGATCCCTGGCGTCTCGGGATGCCGCAGTTTATTCCCATCTCTTCCCTGGAGCCGGAAAATATTGGTTTCTAAGGGGATGCAAGAGGGGATACGCTCGTCGGTCAACGGCAGGAGGGCTTGGAGGTGGCTGGCAAGGTTACTGCGTGATCTTTGTTCATCAATCCAGCTTCTTTGTTCTAGCTGAACTCTCTTCAAGGAATTGCTCAATCGATTCTATAAATTCGCCGAAATCCTTTAAATTCTCCGTTAGAATCTTGTAGGCCAAGAGGTCATCGATCCTTCCGTATCTATGGACGATTATATTTCTGAATCCTTTCATCCTTCGGACCTTATCAACCATGTTTTGGGTCAGAATCCCATTGAGGCCCAGGTTTTCGACAACATCCTCTTCGTCTTCCGGGATGCTGAGGCGCAGGTCGGAGTTGATAATTGAGAGGATATCGATGATGCTTTCTATGGAAAACTCCATTCTCTTGTAGATTCCATCCTTGACCAGGCCGAGCTCTGAGAACTCTTCGAAGCTGGGGGGAAGATTGGCCTCTACCAGGCTCACGCTCTCCTCGATGTCTGCCATTTTTGACCTTATCAGCTCAATCCTAAGGTTTCTCTTTTTGGTCATTTCTTGCCTCTGCTTTATGCCAGGGGTTCTATTCCCAGGTAGTCGTAGTACCTCGGCTTGAAGGATTCAAACTCTTTGACCGTCTCATAGGCTTTGTCGTAGAGGAAGGGCGTGTCGTCATCGTAGAGGACCCGGCCCTTCAGCACTTCCTTGTACACCTCCAGCGCCTTGTTAACGAGCGGCATACCGCCATAAGGGGCAAGCTGAAAGAAAACTTCGAACATATCCGTGATCTTGTCCCTGGGCGATGAAAGGCCATTCATGGCCTCGGTCAGGGTCTGATAGTCAAAGATCTCGGTCTGGATTCGGTCGCGGATCGCAATAACATTCATGATTAACGCCAGTATGTCGACTATTTGTCGACATACTAGGCTAATTCAACAAGGTTGTCAAGCCCCTTTTGGGGCCCCGGGCTGGGCCGCCGTTCTAGACCTTTGGATACCCCGGTCGAAGGAGGCATTCACCCGGGCGCTTACTCGGCTGTGGATACTGACGGCGGATCAAGAAGGCGGGTCGCAATTGTGCCTATCTTGACCCTTTCCAGCGCCAAGAGTTATCGACGAGTTCGTAATCGCTCAGTCTTGCTCTGTTGATCAGGTCCGTATCTTCGATCTTCTCGTCCATTGTCCAATAATAGTTTTCGTCCAGGATGAAATAGTATCCTTTGCGTCTGTAATAAAAAGCCTCAAAACCGGCCTCGCGAATGAACCTGGCAACGGCAACAAATTCTGCCTTATGCTCGATGCCGACTTTATCAATGACTATATATTCATGCGGGGCTTTATTTACATACGTCTTCGCGAAGGTCCATTTGAACCTATTTACAAAGGGGCCGTACTTCGAACCTCAGATGGTGGATTAACTTGGATACCGCAGAATATGGGAGTCACAAATGAATTGCTGGATGTAACATTTACTAATTTGAATAATGGT
>CALMJN010000253.1 GCA_937864385.1 uncultured Methanosarcinales archaeon
CGGGATCGCGACTCTCGCCCGGCGCGGGGTGGCTCTTGCCCGAGATGGCCGAGAACCGGCCGTCCGGCGACAGCAGCACGGCGGCATTGCGCGACCCGGTTTCGCTGATGCGGCCATAACCGTTGACCTCAGCGGCCATGATAAGCTGGCGGAGGCTTCCCGGGCGGCATTGGATGCCGCTTTGGAGATAATCCGGCCGGGAATAGATACGGCCGAGATCGGCAAAGCCATAGAGGAGACCATAACCGGTTATGGCTACAGGCCGGTTTATAACCTGACCGGGCACGGCCTCTCCAGGTATCAGGCCCATGATCATCCTGCCATACCCAACCGGTCTATGGAAAAGGGAACCATCCTAAAGCCGGGCGATGCGATAGCCATCGAGCCCTTTGCCACCGACGGCTCGGGCCGGATCAGCGAGGGGCCGGTCAATGAGATCTACGGGCTCTCCGGCTCCCGACCGGTGCGGCTGGCTGCGGCGCGCTCACTATTAAAGGAGATCATGGACAGCTACAGGACCCTGCCCTTCGCCCGAAGATGGCTGAAGGGAGATAGAGCCGAATATGCCTTGATGCAGCTCTTGAGAAGCGGAGCGGTGCATAGATATCCTGTGCTCTGGGAGGTAGAGGGGGCTCTGGTCTCCCAGGCCGAGCACACAGTCCTGATACTGGAAGATGGATGCGAGGTAATAACCAGATAGGTAGATAGGTATATTGTAAAAGGAATATTGTAAAAGGATAAGCGGGGGGGGACAATAATCCCGAGCCGGATTATGACAAATCTTTTCGGTTCTTAAGAGCTATTCGCCCTCGCCTGAATCCTCAGATCCATCATCATCCTTGTAGCTGTCGTCTCCCAGCATAGCTGCGGATATGGCATCGATTCCGTCCATGAGCTCAGCGGTCATGCAGTAGGGAATGTCGCCAGTCTCCGGCAGGCTTTCTCCTCCAATCACCCTGGCTCCCACCTGGCTGAGCAGATCGAAAGCCAGATCCAGGTTCTCCTTTTTCTCTGCCTCAATGGCGGCGGTGACCAGCTCATCCATGCTGCTCTCCCGATCGAAGCTTCCGGTGATGTAGCGCTGGCTGGAGACAAATACGGCAGCAAGAGATGTCTTTAGCGACTCGATCATCAGATCGGCATCCTCCCCCAGCGACTCATGCTCGGCAAAGACTATGGATCTAATGGTAGCGATCTCGGCCATGGCCTCTTCGGGAGTTAAGATCTCTCTCTCCACCCTGGCTATCACCTTGAGACAGGCTAAAACCACGTCATCCATGATATATATGAAGACGGCACCGGAGTTCTTGTCCTCCGCCTCGGAGAGACGGAAGTTGCTGTCTTTCACCTTGTTCATCCAGTTAAGCCAACGCTTCTCTGTGTAGAATTCTTCTTTCATGATCCAACTCATCCTTACTTGCCGATTATCGGTATGTCTCCACCAATGCCACCCTTTCTATAACCAGATCTTCCATCCTCTCCTCACCCACGGCCTGTAGTTCCTGGGAGGAGATATTAAAGACGTCTTTAACTGCTCCAGGATCAAACAAGCTGCTCTCTCCATCCTGCTCAATGATCTGGCATAGCTCTCTATCATCAGGCCATCTTCTCTGACCATCCACTTTTATCATTACGAGAGCTATTCTCCTGGTCTGATCTGAGAATCCCATAGCCAGAGCTCTCTCTATCTGCCTCTCCCCTGAGGCATAACGCATGATCTCCATTCCCGGATCATTGGCAATATTCCGGCCATCGGAGAAGGCAGAGAGGGCCTTCTCTACCGCAAATTGAATATGCTTCTCGCTTACGACCAGTCTGGCATCGAGAGCCTGGGCTATTAATCCGTGTCGGGATTGCAGGTCCTTTATCGCCTGGATCAGATGGCCTCTCTCCTTCGTTGTTGGCCTTCCGAATAGCAGGCGAATCTCATTCATCATTTTCTGATCTGATGAGCATGTTTAAAAGCTTGCGGTCTTGAGGCGAGCCTGAATTGGATCGTTGGACCATGTACAATTGATGCGGGATTTAAAATTAATTAAAATCTGAGAAGGGGCAGGCTTGCTGCCCTCAATTGGGAATTTTAAAGCAAATCAAACCAGGCCGGCGCGCTGCAGCCTCAGTAGATCGGCGGTATTCAGCTTCTCGCCCTGCCGGAAGTGGGTGAGGATCTCTTCGGCCTCGCGCTTGGCAACCTCTTTGGCGCGATCCTCTTTGATATCCCGATTCTTCTTCTTCATTCCCACAATGACCTTCTCGAAGTCGCGAACCTCTCGCTGGGTGCGGATGAACTCCTTGTGCTGCTCATCGGCTGCCTCCTGGGCCTTGACGAATTCCTTATGGGCAGCATCAGCCTCGGCGCGGGTCTGATCGGCTTCCTTGAAGGTGGCGATCATCTGATCGTGATAGTCCTGAGCCAGCTCGGCATACTTGGTGACCTCGTCGTGGTAATTGGATGCCTGATCTCGGAGAGCCTGAGCCTCATCCAGGAGCTTGCGCAGCTCTTCATTCTTCTCCAGCTGCTCCTTTCTCCCCTTGAACTCCGCATGCAGGGATGCGATCTTGTCCACCAGTTGCTTTTCTTTATCCGGGGTCAAAACCTCGGTCTGCTGCCGAAACTCCAGATGATCTATCTCCCGACGCAGATCCCTGATGGAGCGCTCGCCTGTGAGGTTGTACTTCTTCCGGATATCGTCTATACTTGCGTAAAGCTGGTTGGTCTTCTCGTTGTACTCATCCCTGAACTTCTTGGACTCGGCTACATTCTTATTGTTATCATCCCGCAGCTTCTTAAGCTCCTGGGCCTTGTCAATCAGCTCTTTGGTGGCCTTGTTGAGCTCATTGCGCTTGGCGGCCCATTTGCTCGCCTCGGCATTCAATTGGCTGCGCCTGTCCTTAAAGGCAAGGGACTCCTGTCTGAGTTTGCCTCTCTTATCTTCCAGTTCTGCCAGCATCCCCCGTTTGTCCTCCTGTTCCAGCCCTCGGCTGGGGTTTGGCCCCCCATCGGGGCCAAAAAACCCGGGAACACTTCGCCTTGAAAGCGAAATCTTCTCTTTTGCACTATACCTGTGGGGTTTTTTGCATGCTCTTAGGGCTTCCTGGATCAATGTCTGTCGCGATATAATTATTAAGAGGGTTCTATTCTCTGCTCCAACAGCGGCAATATTGCACAGTGGCTGCAATCAAAAGACGACTTTTCCATATGATCTAAAGAAGCAAGCATGCCAGTGTGTATCGAGAAATCCCTTACGTATTAAGCTTTTGGTTAGAACGACATTCTCTGCGATTGGCCTTAGAGAACTATGGGATGACTATGGGATGAGCTAGATATAATAGTCCGGCTCTGGATGATAAAAGCCGCACCCCTTCCTTGTTACGAAGGCAATCAACAGGTTAAAATAGGTGAGTTGACCAAGTTAAACCAGAGTCACCAAGCAAATAAGGTTATTCGCTTTAAACGGAGGGATTGATCTGAAAAAAGCTATACTAGCAGCATCTATAGCAATGATTTTAGTTGCTCTTATTGGGAATTCAATGGCTGTGCCTGGCCCCATTTTGCCAGGAACGAGCGCTTACCCTAACGGCTACTCCATATCCAATGCCACATTTAATTTTGAGCAGAGCGTACAGGGTAACGGCTATCACATGAGCTACATCTATGCCAAGGCCGGGGGAACGGCAATGAAGAACTACGCTCACGGCTCCGGATCTCTGGACAGCGAGGCTACCCTGACCTGGCAGCATGTGACAGAGAAGACTCATAATGTCTACTCCGACTACTTCGACCACTATCAGGACTGCATCCAGTTCAAGGAGGATGTGGCCATGGTGTATGCCCCTATGAGAATAGCTGTCGGGACAGGCTACTATGCCGCAAATCCCCTGGACTACAGCTCCCTGCTCAAGGAGAGGACTGAGGCCAAGAACTACTTCGCTGGCACACAGATGATTCATGAGATCGAGTATGCTCATGCCATAGACAAGGAACTGGACCTGGTGGTCAAGGACAAGATCAACTACACCTACGATCCGGAACTCCTCGCTGTGGGATACACTCAGATGAGGGTCAATGAAGATGTCACCGACGGCAAGGTCCATATCGGGGTCCTGCAGGCAAATGACAATATCCTCGGCTATCTGTCTCCATGTGGGTCACGGTGTGGAGCAAATAAATCGCCAGATTATGGCAAGTTCTTAGGGTCCCCCTCTAACGACATATCATGGAAGGGCTACATTTGGCGTGACCCAGCCATTGAGATCGATGAGGACTATTGGGGAACCTACCACATCGAGAAGAACATGACCCTCGAGGTGCCCTACAAGGTAAGCTGCAAGAAGGATGACTGGCTGCCCTGCTGCTTCGCAGGCTTCGACGACATGAACACACTGGACAAGAAGGCTTTCAAGTCGGCAACCGGCGTCTTTGACTGCACCTGCTTCAAGGCACCGACCGTAGCCCAGTTCCCGAGAGTGTACTAAGAGAGGGGATATTCCCCTTTCTTCACCTTTTTCTTTGCATTTCTGAATTAATATTCTTAAACGAAATTCATTATTTCCTGGGAAAAGCCCTTTAAAGTTGGCAAAGCGATTTCTTTGCATGCGATTGGAAAGCTGGGAGCCCCTATACTTGGCCATACTGGAGGACTTTGGCTTCTCTCGCCGCAGGGATGAAGAGGCGGCAGAGCTTCTAAGAGAGCTGCTGCAAGGAAGAGAAAACTCTCTACTGGCCGCAGAGGCTTTGCTGTCTGGAAGAAGAGCAGTAGTATGCGGCAATGCTCCCTCTCTGTCCCGGGAGCTGGAGGATATGCGAGACGGAGAGGTTGATGATGCTGTTTTTCTGGCAGCGGACGGTGCGACGGTCTCTCTTCTGGAGCATGGCATCCTGCCTGCGATAGTTGTTACCGACCTGGATGGTCCTTTTCCGGCCATCTTAGAGGCCAATAAATTGGGTTCTATTGTGGTGGTGCATGCCCACGGAGACAACCTGGAGGCTCTAAAGAGATATGTGCCGCTTTTGGATAGGGTCATAGGCACAGTGCAGTGCCAGCCCCCAGAGGGCCTCTACAACTTCGGAGGCTTCACCGATGGAGACAGGGCGGTATTTCTGGCCAGGGAGATGGGTGCGGCGTCTATTGAGCTGGTCGGCTTCGACTTTGATGACCAGACGGTCACCCCCCGCAAAAAAAAGAAGCTGGCCTGGGCCAGGAAGCTGATCTGTCTTGCCCTCTCTTAGATCATCTGGCCAGCAGGTCCAAGATTGCCCTGGCTGCATCCTGGGCCACTGCCTCCTCATCCTGAGCGGCGTCGATCAGAACAAAACGCTCCGGCTCAGCTGAGGCTATTCTCCGAAAGTTTTCTTCCACAGATCTCAGGAACTCCAGACGCTCGAACTTCTCTTTTCCCGGGCGTGATCCCAGCCTCTTCAATGCCCGTTCAGGGTCCAGAAGAAATAGCAGGGTCATATCGGGAACGGCATTCCAGGGGCGGAAGACCTCCTGGATCCAGAAAACTGGATGGGGCAGGATTCCCTCCAGGGTTACGCCCTGATAAGCGGCGGTGGAGTCGGCATATCTATCGGATAAAACCACAGCCCCATCTTTTAAAGATGGCAGAACCATCTGGTCCAGATGCTCTGCATGGTCGGCCATAAAAAGGAACAGCTCATTCATGCGCATTGCCGGAGAATCTTGCTCATCCCCAGAGGCTTCTTTAAGCCCCGCCCTCAAGATGCGGCCCACCTCTCCGGATGTGGGTTCCGCCGTCAGGACGATCTTTCTTTTCGGCTGCATCTCAGCGATCCTGCGGGCGATATGCGGCAAAGCTGTGCTCTTTCCAGAGCCATCTATTCCCTCCAGGGTAATGAGCCGACCTTTCACAAGCCTCTTTTAGGGCAAAGAAAGAGATTAAGCTGTCGATCTCTGATCCTCGATGAAAATGTATGTTGTCGCCCGATACTAACTCTGGCACATCATCCGATGGGTATCCGCAGTCAGTCCAGTAACCCTCGCAACGGGCGTCTGTACCGCATCTGGGTTGTCTCATGGTCACCGGTAGACGACAGTCATTATCCTACCATAAGGACCTATCAACGCGGCCTGTAGTCCCCTTCTTGCACCGGCATTCACCGCAGAAATATAGTTCCAAGCTCGTGCCAGCCCTCTAAAGGGACGGCATTTAAATGATGCCCTGACTTAAAAAGTTTTCCTGGCGTGAGATAGCTGTTTCCGGGGGACAGCGCGCCACCCTAGTAAGCTTTAAGTCGAAGTCGTACATTAACAATGCTGAGGTGCTTCATTTGACCGACAAGATCTATGTGGTTGGGCACAAGAGCCCTGATACCGACTCCGTAACATCCGCAATAGCCTATGCCAATCTAAAGAATGCCATGGGCATGAAAGAGGCCGTGCCGGCAGCGGCGGGAGAGCTCAATGGCGAGACCCGGTTCCTGCTGGACTACTTCAAGGTTCCCTACCCAGAGACGCTCACCGATGCCACAGACAAGCAGGTCATATTGGTAGATCACAATGAGATGGCTCAGGCGGTGGACAAGCTCAATCCGGAGAACATTGTGGAGATCGTGGACCACCACAAGATCGGCGGCATAGCCACAGGCAAGCCCATATTCTTCCTCAATGAGCCGGTGGGCGCAACCGGCGGCATCATCGCGAACCTCTATGAGCAGAATGGCATTGCCATCAGCCGGGAGATGGCCGGGCTGATGATGTCCGCCATACTCTCCGATACTGTGCTCTTCAAGTCTCCCACCTGCACCCCTCGCGACAAGGCATCCGTGGAGAAGCTGGCCAAGATCGCTGCAGTGGACCCCATGTCCTTCGGCATGGAGCTCTTAAAAGCCAAGAGCAACATGTCCGCCAAATCGGCCAAGGAGATCCTTTTGGGCGACTTTAAGAAGTTCGACTTCTCCGGCACCAAAGCCGGCGTGGGCCAGGTGGAGGTCATGGATCTGGCCGATCTGGCACCCAAGAGGGCGGCCATTCTCGATGAGATGAACAAGATGAAAGAGGCGGAGAAGCTGGATATGATCGTGCTAATGCTCACCGATGTGATGAAGGAGGCCAGCGATCTCTTGTTCGTAGGAAATGATGCCGCTGCGGCGGGATTTGAGAAGGCCTTCGGCGGAAAGCTGGCCAATAGCTCCATCTACAAGGAGAAGTGCCTCTCCCGCAAAAAGCAGGTCATCCCGCCCCTGGAAGGCGCTTTCAAGAAGTAGATACTCCGGAAGAAGAAAAGGATGGCCTATGCCATCCTCTTTCCTGCTTTTTTTTTAGCCTGCCATCGTCCGTACTACCTGGAAGTTTCCGTACTACCTGGAAGGATGCACCCTCTCTCCATCCATCCTCACCAGTGGCTTGGAGAGATGCCTTCTGGCGCAGGGCGGCACCTCATAGTAGCCCGGCTCCAGGCGGCAGGGCGTGCTCTGGCTTACAGGCCCCGTTGCCCGGGTTTTGCAGCGGCGGCAGCGGTAGCCCTGGCCGCGCCCCGCCGACTCCATCCTTTTGCCGCACAGGGGGCAGGGAGGTGCAGCAAGGCTCTTTCTCTCTGAGAGGTGGAGGATGTTGATCTTCTCCAGATTGAGGGTGCCATCCCGCACCGACCCGAAGACTTCTAACTCATCTCCTGGTGCAAGCTCTCTGATAGTGGAGCGGAAGTTCTTGGTGGGCTCGAAGGCAGCGCAGTTGATTCTCTCTGAGCTTTTTTCCAGGGGAAAGAAGAGATGGCCTCCGGCGATGGGGCGGGCCGGCTCCGTTACCGTTCCACGAAGCCTATAGCTCTGGCTGTCCCGTACCTGCCCTATGGGGCCTTCCAGGATGTGGGCGTCGGTGCCCTGGTTGGTTTGGAATAGGACGCTCCTCTCCACAGGCTCGGACTCTATGCATTGAAATGCCTCCTCTATTGCCGGTATGTCCGAGCCACGGATCCCGAACAAGACCGGATCGGCTGAGTGGGGGGCAAATACGATCCGATCATTGTGATGGTCCACGCTATCCCAGGTGCGGGGGTAAGTAAGGGCATCCGCCCTCCAGACCGAGGCTCTATCGATCCGGCGAGGCCTGCCCCAGCGCTGCCTCTCCCGGTAGGCGATCAGCTCATAAGTGAAATCGGGCAGATCGGCACCCACAGCTGCTAGAGCTCCTATCAGTCCCCGCCCCTTCTTGAAGCCCCGGTACCAGACCCCTTCTTCATCCAGCAGACCTCTGGCCTCATCTATCTCCAGGATCTCGGTGACTGCCCGGCGGTAGAAGGCGGCCATCTCATCAGTTACCTCATCGGCTATGACCAGGCCAGGATTGGTATTGGCTCCGGAGAAATCGGAGAGCTGGAGAAGGGTTTTAAGAGCCGTATCCTTCACCTCATCGGCCCGATTGCTCTCTATATGGAAGGCAAGGGCGGCATTGCCCCGAGTCTTAAACCTTGCGCAGGGGTTGAGCCGGATCAGCCTGGGCCGGCCCACAATCTCTCCCAGAGGCTGCAGCCTATCCATGAGCACTGCGGCGAGGTAGGTGGTGCAAAGCCCTCTTTCAGAATCGGTATCATCAATTCCAATGAACATGGTCAACCTTAAATAGCGGTCAAACCGAGATATATAATGATGGATAAAGAACTTCTCGCCGAGCAGGTGGAGGAGGTTCTAAGGCAGGCCGGATTCACCACATCGGATCGCTGCTATCTCCGTCCCAGGAGCTTTGACCTTGCCGCCCGAAAGGGGGATCTTTTCCTGCTGCTCAAGGTCCTCACCAACATAGACGGCCTGAACGAGCAGACGGCTACCGAGGTGCGCCGCCTGGCCATGCACCTCTTCGCCAGCCCCATACTGGTGGGAGAGAAGAGCCGGGATCAGTACCTGGAACGGGGTGCAGTGTATTTCAGGTATGGCATTCCCACCCTCAGCCTGAACACCCTGGCCGACTGCCTTATTGACGATGCTCTGCCCCTGGTTTATGCCGCCCATGGAGGGCTTTATGTGCGCATCAACGGGGCCAGGATGAGGGAGATGCGCCTGGAGAGGGGCATATCCCTGGGAGCTCTGGCCTCTGAACTGGGCGTATCCCGCCGTACCATCAGCAAATACGAGGTGGAGGATATGGATACATCGGTGGACGTGGCTCTCAAGCTGGAGGAGATTTTCCAGCAGGAGCTGATCCAGCCCGTGGATCCATTCCACGCCGGTCCTCCGGTGGAGGATAAGGGGCTGGTGACGGACGATATCCTGCGTTTGCTCTTGGATATCGGCTTTGAGGTGGTTCCCACCGCTCAGGCTCCCTTCAATGCCATTACCCGAAACCGGGACCTTGTGGTTCTTACCGGGGTAAGCAAGTTCTCATCCAGCATGCTTAAAAGGGCCCGGCTCATGAGCAGCCTCTCCGCCGTGGCCAGGGCCAAGTCCGTGGTCATTGTGGATGGGGAGACCAAGATCGAGTGCATCGAGGAGACGGCATTGATCGAGAAGAGGGAGCTGGAGGAGATCGATGCCACCCGCGAGTTCGAGGATCTGGTGGCGGAGAAACAGAACCGATGATACTAAATCGAACTCCTTTATTGATTTTCTCTAAAGTGAATTATATCGACTGAATAATCTCTGAATCCAGATCCTTCCATCACCCTGCTTTTGCCATAAGCCGGAGGGCTTTTTTCAGCTCATACTTGGCGTTCTCCACCACCGAGCGGCGGGTCTCCATGCGGTACATCAGCACTATGAAGACGGTAAATGTGGTGAGAAGTGCGAATATGATGGCCAGAACGGTGACGCTCCCGAAATTATTGGTGATAAGAAAGGGCGATGAGATCAGAGCGGCAAATCCAAATACAGTGGTGAGGCCAGATGCCATGAGAGCCGAGCCTATGCGACGGGCGGTGATTTTTAGGGCCTCCAGGGGCTCTCCCATTCGGGCCAGCTCCTCATAAAATCGCTCCATCATCAGTATGGCGTACTCTGATCCCACTCCCAGGATCAGAGCGCCAAGGGTCGCAGTGAGGGGCGTATATTTCATGTCCGCAATATACATCACTCCTCCCATCCAGCCGATCACTACCAGCATGGGCAGCACCGGAAGCAGAGCCTTTATCAGATCGCGGTAGATTAAAAGCAGAACGGCGAATATCAGCACTAGACCGAGCAGAGTCATCTCCGTTCTGCCTTTAGTCAGAGCAGCGATGAGGGTAGTCATGACCACTGCATCCCCCGTCTCCCGCACCGAGACGCCGGGGGGTGGCTGGTGCCAGGATATGTCTTTGTCTATCTCCTTTATCAGCCGGTCTGTGCCCTCTGCACCGAGGTTGGTCAGCTCCTTTCCCACATTCAGCTTGATCAAAGCTGTGTCCTGGCCATCCAGTTGCCGGGATACCATGGAGGCAGGAAGGGAGTCTATCAATGCTCTGATCTCCGTTTGAGACCAGGGAATATCTCCTCCGTTGGCTTGCTTGATAGTTGACGCTATGCAATCGTAGCCCCGCACCTGATCTCGCGAATTCTGGAGGTAAATGCAGAAATCATCCATCCAGTGCATGGTGTCTGGATCGGTGATGTCATCAGCCTGAAAAATGAGGTCCAGAGTATCTGTGCCCCCGAATATGTCGCTCAGATGAATGAAATCAACCAGCGGAGGAAGGTCCTGTGGTACATAATTCTTGAAATCGGTGTCTACCTGAACCAGGGTGTCGGCATAGATGCCGGCCAGGGAGAGAAAGAGGGCGGCTGCCAGCACCAGATGCCATCTCTCTATGCAGATCTCCGAGACTCTCTCGATGATGCCACCGATGGCGGTGTCCTTTGGCAGATCGTCTGCCGAGTCATGGGATTTGGACGCCGCACCGGCTGGCCTCCTCCTCTCAATGATATAGAGTAGGGTAGTCCCCACAAAAAGAGCCGATAGATAGCAGAGAAAGAGGCCCACCAGGCAGAGCAGGCCAAAGTCCCTGGTCAGGGGCACGGATGATGTGAGCAGGGATACAAATCCCATGGCAGTTATGATCAATGCAATCATCACCGGCAGAGATATATGGCCCACCGTCTCTATCACCGCTGCCTCGGGAGAGCTGCCTTTTTTGAACTCCTCATCGATCCGGTTTTGAAACTGAATGGCATAATCTATCCCAATGCCTATCATCACCGGAAAGGCGGACATGGAGATCATGGTGAAGGGTATATGCAATAGTCCCATGGCCCCAAAGGTCCAGAATATTCCCAGAAACACGATGGCAATGGGAAGAAGGGACCACCTCACATGGCTGAAGGTTATGAGCAAGGCCAGGATCATCAGCAGTCCGGCCAGGGCCATGATGGGGCCGTTGCTCTTGGCCATCTCATCGGTGATGGACTGCATCAGCGCCGGCTCGCCGGTTACCGTGACCCGCACATCGGGAGGAAACTCGGCCATCCTCACCTGGCCGGATGTCTCGGCATAGATCTCCCGAAGCTCAGCCTCGGTTAAGGTCACCGGCAGATCAATGGAGAGCAGGGTATGCTTTTTATCCGGCATCATGGCCGATACCACCGGCTGACCGTCGGCAGAAGAGAGGATCCAGTCCACCCTCTCCTTCTGATCCGGTATTGTGGCCAGGCCGCTGTCCTTTTCCTCTGCTTCCAGAACGATATCGGCAATGCTGGTCACCGCCAGCACATCGGGCACCTGGCGCATCTTTTGGGAAAGCCGATCCATGGCCCTCAGTATTTCCGGCTTGGCGATATCATCCGATTCGATGATCAATGCTATGGACTCGGTGGCAAACTTCTCGGCGTAAAGGTGGTCATAAAGCTGATAGAGGGGAGAGTCCTTGCCCACCATGCTCTCCGTGGTCATGCCTTGCATCTCGATCTGCTGAGCATAATGAAAGGAGGCCATGGTCAGAAGCAGCGCCCCGGCCAGGATCAAGAAGGGATTTTCTGCAATCCAACGGCCCAGCCTCTCCGTCTGATTCATTTGCTTCAACCTCTTTGTTCTGAAATTGCCAAACGTCCGCAACATGCGAAAAGTAATTAAAAGTTATGGTCTCAATAAATAGCGATGCGGCAAGAGGAGAGGGAGATCTTAAAAAGGCATATGGTCGATGCCTGCGTCAAGGTAGCCAATAGCTCCGGCTGTTCTGATGCAGTGGGAGTCCTTCGTGGCGCTCTCATTCTGGCGGAGGGGCCGGTATCCATGGACGAGCTGGTGGAGGAGACGGGATACAGCAAGTCCACAGTCAGCGCCAATATGAGCACTCTGGAGCGGCAGGGCCTGGCCAAGAGGGTGATAGTGCCGGGGGACAAGAGATATTATTATATTGCTGTTTCCGATCCTGATTCTCTGAAAAAAGAGATGATAATCAATATGAGGCAGGAGATACAGCTTGTCATCGCCGCCATTAACCGGACCGATGAAGATCTCAAGTCATATCCCAGCCCATCCGATCAGACAACCGAGAGAGTCCGCCAGGCAAGAAGCTGCTACCAGCATCTAGATCGGCTATTGGATCTGATCTCCCAATATGATATCGGGGAACTGATCCAGCTATTGGAGCAGGGCATCAAGAATAACTGATGCCCGCCCTTAAACGCTTACAGTGATCAAGGCATCCAGTATGGCCTCGGCCTCATGGCGATAAGCGTCCATGACATGGTATGCCAGAGACGCAGGGATAATCTGATAATTCATTCTTCTTAGGAAAAAATAATCGGAGTTAAATCAAAGCTCTTTCCGCCCTTTCTATATTCAACCGGGCCAGAAGAGTTTCTTCCTTTTCCAGGGGCAGATATTTCTCCCAGGACCTCCAAAACATTCTCTCACCGGCCAGCCTTTCCTGCACCCCCTCTTCCGGCAGAATATGATCCCAGGGCTTGAGGCACAGTGCGGCAGTTCCTGTTCTGCTCTGCAGCTTTGTCGAAGGCATATATCTCTGCCAGGTGGTCCAACCAACAGCTTTCATCTTCCTATCACCTGGTAATCAATTATGGTCGGCCCTTACTTAGTTATTTTTGAGAATTGATCATAATTATTCATATCATACTGCATATGAATTACTCATAAAAAAACATAACAAAATACTGATTACTGAACAGAATATCAGGAGATACAGATGGCGTACTAGCCCCAGAAGATAGTGAATGATCT
>CALMJN010000254.1 GCA_937864385.1 uncultured Methanosarcinales archaeon
CAGATCCCTTTCTCTTCAGGGTGGCAAGTTTTTTCACCTTGCTCTGATTGCCCCGCGTTTGATATTTTTCCCATTAATCAACCCTTCTAAAAAAACAAAGATAACTTTGAATCCAATACTACTTATATTTTCTTATAGAGCCTGATGCGCAAAGCCATGGAAACGCTCTTTAGAAAAGCAACCATTACTTACTGACAGACTCAGACAAAAATCATTTAGGAATAGTCGAATATGCTGAACAGTTAGTTCTATAGCCCAATCCCCACCCGCATCCAGAGCACCTCCTCTTCGCCCTCCTCTCCCTGCAGGTACATGGACAGCTCCCGGCCCGGCCCCTGCTCCGCTCTCTTCTTATCCATCCCGCCCCTAATCCGATAATGCCTCTCCGTGTCCTGAAGAATCCTCTCAAAGCTGAGGCCCTCCAGAGCCTCGCTCATGAGCAGCCGCTCCTCAGCCTCACCCTTGAGATAGACGCGATTCCTGCACCGGCGCTCCCAAAAACCTGTGGATCTCCCTGGCCAGCTCGTAGCCCTGCAATGATGGGACGACCAGACGGCAGTCCGGATAGTGGCGCTCCAAAATTTGAAGCAATTCAGTGAAGAGGTGAAAATCCAGATCGCAGTACTTGAAGAGCTTGTCCAGCAGTATCTCCTTTTTCTCCGGATCGATCTGCAGGACAACCTCCACCGCCACCCCATCCAGGGCGCACCTTGCCTTTTCCGCAGCATCCAGCCCTTCAGAGGCGGACTGCAGACGGTCGAACAGCTGGCCGAGATCGTGGCAGAATAGCTGCTTTCTGTCCGCCGCATCTGCTGCCTGCCCCAGGGAAAAGCGAATGGAGGCCCGGACGGCAGGCCATCTCTCATTGCCGTGAATCATTTCTCTATTGGATCGTCTATATCGTCTGCATCGTCTACGTCATCTTTAGATCGTCTTTTGCATCCAGACCACATCAAAGTCCTTTCCCCATTTCCGGCCCACATTCACGAAGCGGCCGCACTCCACAAAGCCCTGCCGCTTATGAAAGGCCAGGCTCTTCGGATTCAATGAGGAGATGCCGGCCAGAATGGTGTGCAGCGCCATCTCTCTCCCCTCATGCAGCAAGCGATGATAGAGCTGCGATCCGATGCCCTTTCCCGTTTGCTCCGGGGCTACAAAGCAGCTTACCTCAGCCGTCCCGGAAAAGGCGGCAAATGGACTGTGCGGGCGGAGCATGACAAAGCCAAGCATAGATCTCTTTTCGTCCCTGGCGACCAGGAAGGGGTAACCTTCTGCCGTCCTGCGCAATAATTCAAAGGATTGATAGGGCACAGCCTCCTCAGGATAGGCGGCAAAAGTGTTCTTCACATAGTGATTGAAGATATCAATCACCACTCTTCTATCCCCCTCTCTGGCAGTATCAATGATGCACGGCATAGCTCTACTCCTCCCCTATTGCTGCATAAATATTGCCGCCAGAGCAGGCTGCATTCTCCCACCTGCCCGGCAAATTCCCTGAGCCTGAATCCTTGATGCGAAGCAGCAATGTTCAGCCCATCAAGCCGGCATTCTGAAAGCTTTTTTTTGTCTTTCAGTTCATGGCAGAGATAGAGGGATAGCTGTCCATAGAGCTTCCTATGGCCCTGGGCTCATCGCAGATGAGATCTTTGTTGGTATCATTGCAGCCTTCCACGACCTCATCATAGTCGCTGTAGTGGTTTCCCATGACCCGGGGGCCGCTGATCATCTCCAAAAGGCCCCGCCATCCACTCGATTTGGCGCTGGCATCCCAGGAGTTGTTCATGCCGCTGTCGCTGATGCTGATGCTGTTGTTGAGCAGATCATTGGAGACGAAGGTGTTGTTTGTGCCGGCAGTCTCAATGTATATGCCATATTTATTCTTATAAAGTATATTGCTCATTACCAGGTTATTGCTGGAAGAGATCCGTATTCCGGCATGTCCGCAGCCGCAGTGCCCCGAGCCGGTTATGTTGAAACCTTGAACAGTGCTGTTTCCTGCTGCTATGGTGATGACGCTCCCCGATCCGCCCCCATTTACCAGTGGGGTGCCATTGCCGCTATCCACACCCAAAAGGTTGAGGGGCTTGTTTATGTTCACATTCTCCCTATAGATGCCGCTCTGCACCTTGATGGTATCCCCAGGCATAGAGACATCTATAGCCGCCTGGATCTGAGAATAATTCTCGCCCGTCTGCCCCACAAGGATCTCGGAGGCACCTGCACATCCCAACAGCAAGATAGGGATCAGTAATAGGTTGATGCATGACCTCATAAAAAATTCCATGGCATGCTCTTTCTATTAGAACCTTTTCATTAATATCTTGGAACAGTGCAATTTGGCAATAGATAATATTGAGCCGGATAATTTTCCATATGGCGGCTTGGGGCAGCATTGCCATTATGCCTTCTTACTTCTGGAAGAGCCATCAGATCTCCATCCATTCTGAATCGTGGTTATTTGGATCAAAATAGGTGAGATCGACTATCCCAGCCGCATTCATCATATTGATATAATATGCTTCACCATACTCATGGCGGCAAAGTGGGAGCACATGCACTTCTCATATTTCGCATCGCTTCCCGGCCAGGAGAAGGCGCAGGAGAAGGCGCAGGAGATGAGAGATGATATGAGCGCAGAAGATTCAAGGGTAGAGGAGTTCATAGCCGCTATAGGGGGTGGCGCAGAGAGTGGCTTTCAAAGACTGATGACAGAGATCATGAAAGAAGGCTCTTTATCGGAAAAGGACAAAGCGCTTATTGCCCTGGCCTGCTCCGCGGCTGTGAGATGCGATCAATGCATCAGGCGGCATAAGAAAATGGCTCTCCTGAAGGGAGCAAGCCGGGAGGAGATGCTGGAGGCTGCAGCCATCGCCGGGCTGGTGCGCATGGGATCCGGCTATAACACTGCTGCCCTCTTGCTTGATGAAGAATAGATCAGAGCCGTTTTGATCCTTGAAAAGGAATGAT
>CALMJN010000255.1 GCA_937864385.1 uncultured Methanosarcinales archaeon
AAATAGAGCGGGTAATCCTAGTTTTTGAAATCCACACTGAACCCCCACTCTCCTACCCGCTCACTTAAAAAATTAATAAAATATGCTTCTCTTTGGTGCGCCGTCCTTCTTCCCATCGGCTGTCAAAAGATCTATTAATGCTCAGGTCGGAAGGCGCTCCATGAGTTCTTCTCTGGAGATAGGAAGGATCATGGGCATACCCGTGCGCATGCACTGGACCATAATTTTTATCGTCCTTTTCATTGCCTGGAGCTTTGCCAACACCAGCCAGGCCACGAGCAGCATAATTTATGGCTTTGGCGGCGTTGAGCCGGCTGAGGTGAGGTGGCTCTTCTCACTTCTCCTGGCCCTGATCCTCTTCGCCTGCGTAGCCCTGCATGAGCTGGGACACTCCTATATCGCCCTCAGAAACGGCATAGGCATCAAGAGCATAACTCTCTATTTCTTCGGTGGTGTGGCGGCCATGGAGGAGATTCCCAGGAATCCAAGCCTGGAGCTGAAGATGGCCTTTGCCGGACCCGCCGTAAGCGGCATTTTGGGACTGATATTCTTGCTGGCAGGAAGGGAGACCGTCTCTTATCTCGGCATCAGCCATCCTTTGAGCATAATGCTAAGCAACCTGGGGCTGATGAACCTCATTCTCATGGCCTTCAATCTCCTGCCTGCCTTTCCCATGGACGGGGGTAGGCTTCTCCGGGCCTGGTTTGCATTTCACATGCCCTATGTCAAAGCCACCCGCCGGGCTTCGGATATAGGAAAGATATTCGCGACGCTGATGTTTCTGCTGGGGCTGGCCTCCCTCAATTTCATGCTCCTCTTTGTGGCTTTCTTCGTCTATGTGGGTGCAAGCGAGGAGGAGAAGGCCACAGAGATCAGCATCAGCCTGGAGGGCATAACTGTGCGGGATATCATGTCCTCCCCGGTAGAGAGCATCTCTCCTGATATGACTCTGGATGAACTGAAGGAGCTTATGTTTAGGGATAAGCACCGGGGCTATCCGGTGATGGAGAGCGGAAAGCTGCAGGGAATGGTCACCATCACCGATCTGCAGAAGGTCGCCCCCGAGAGGCGTGCCGGGACCCGGGTGGGCGAGGTGATGGCAAGAGAGTTATATCTGATAGCACCCGAGGATGAGGCTGCTACAGCCATGAAGACCATGAATGAGCTGCAAATCCGCCGTCTGCCGGTGATGGATGGGGGAGGGCTGGTGGGCATTTTATCCAGGGAGGACCTGGTGAGAGCCATTGAGCTGTGCCGGGAGCGGGTGCATTAAGAGGTAATCGATTTGGAAAACACAACGGAAACGGTCAGAGAGGAGGCCACGCCAGCGGTAGAGCTTATCCAGCCGGCGGAGCAGCCCGGCGCCCAGTCCCATGAGATCGTCATCGTAGGTACAGCCCATGTCTCGGAGAAGAGCGTGCAGGAGGTGGTGGGCAAAATTGAGCAGCTGCGGCCGGATATTGTGGCTGTGGAGCTGTGCCTGGCCCGCTATCGGGCCATCACCGGACAGGAGGAGGAGAGGGAGATCAAGATCAGTGAGCTTCTCAGTGGCGGCAAGCTCTATCTTCTTCTGGTGCAGTGGTTCTTGGCTTACATCCAGCGAAAGATGGGCGAGGAGATGGGAGTCAAACCTGGCTCGGAGATGCTGGCGGCCATTGAGGCGGCCAAAAAAGCGGGTGCCAGGGTAGCCCTGGTGGACAGGGACATCAGCATCACCATTCAGCGCTTCTGGTCGGCTATGAGCCTGCTGGACAAGGTCAGACTGGTCTGGTCCCTGCTGCCCGCCGCTTTTGGCCGGGGAGGGGATGAAGAGATCGATATAGATAGCATCACCCAGGATGATATCGTCAGCCAGATGATCTCCGAATTCCGTAAGATCTCTCCCGGAGCCGCCAATGTGCTGGTGGACGAGCGCGATGCCTTCCTGGCGCGGAATTTGTACCTTCTCTCCAAACAGGGGCGGGTGCTGGCGGTGGTGGGGGCAGGGCACCGTGAGGGCATAACCAGGCACCTCGAGCATCCGGAAAAGATCCCGGCCATGGAGAGGCTCAATGAGAAGCCGGGCAGGAAGATAACCTTGGTCAAGGTATTGGGTGTGGTCTTCAGCCTGCTCATACTGGCCACCATTGCCCTGGTGCTGATCTCAGCCCAGTCCAGCGAGAAGATGCTCCAGGCAGTTGTTATATGGTTCGCATTCACGGGAGGGCTCTCTGCCTTGGGCGTGGTTCTGGCCAGGGGCCATCCCCTTTCGGCGCTGACTGCGCTGATGGTGGCCTGGATGACCACTCTCAATCCCTTCGTAGCTGCAGGCTGGTTTGCAGGGATGGTGGAGGCCTGGAAGATCAAGCCCACAGTCACAGATCTCAAGAGTCTGGCCTCTGCGGACAGCTTTTCTCAGATGCTGGAAAACCGTCTCTTCAAGGTCATATGGGTAGCCGCTCTATCCAACCTGGGCGCTATGGCCGGGACGTTTGCGGGCATATATCTCATATGGAAGACCATGGGGCTGGACATCGAGGCCCTGCTGCAGCAGGTTCTGGCTTCAATCTTTTAGATCGGCAATTTTGCCCCGTCCAGAGCCTTTTGCATCAGGAGGGAGAGGAGGACAAAGACGAGAACACCCAGGACCAGGCTCCTGGTCAGCCCCAACCGTCCCGTGCCCAGCATCACCACAAAGACGTAGCAGACCCAGGGTGGGGTGAAGAGAAGAAGACCTCTGGCGTATTCCTGCACCGTCTGGCCTCCTCCTTCCGCAGATATAACCAGAAAGCTGAAGATGGTCAGCAAAGGCAGGGTAGTAATAAAGGCGGAGAGAATGCCTCTGCCCTGGCTGGCAAAATAGGCGGTAAGGGCGGTAACACTGCCGCCTATGAGAAAGTAGATTGCCAGGCGCAGCCCAAAGCTCTCCAGATATGACTGCCATGCCGGTAGCATTTTTTAAACCTGCTGATGTAAGAAGGGATGGCACGAGATGCGAAAGGGAGTAGCAATGAAGGGGGTAATAAACGTCACCTCGCGCCGCATGATTCTGCATTATCCTTCCATAATGCAGCTATCACTATTACGTATCTTCTCCTTTATTAAGCTTTAGGTTGGAAAACCGAATTTAACATTTTATAAATGAGATTGAAATCAAGATGGGCATATGGCCTCTTCCACATCGGCCATTTTTGCATCGGTTTTGATGCCCAGTCCATAAAAATGGGTACGTGAGGCCTGAAATCCGCGAGAACTCAACCTCTCCAGGATCAGGTCGATCCTGTCCGGGGTTAACGACAGTCGCTCGCAGATACTATGATGATCGTAGTACATGGGTGCGTCTATCTCACCGGCGCATGAGGTAAGGATCTTCTCAGCCCTGCGGCTCAGATTGGATGTGCGGAGAGCGTTATTGATCGCCGGACCATCCTGCACTCGCCCCAGCCATAATGGTCCGGCCAGGGCCGTCTTGCCGGAGCAGTGGCTGCATACTCCTGAGGGCTTTGGCTCATTGAGGAGAGAAAAGCTGCCGCACACCGGGCAATGCTCGACGTATCCCATTTTTTCCAGGCATCTGTCGGCGAGCTTTGCTCCTTTGCCCAACCGGAGATAGATCCTCACATAATGATCTGTGACATGCGTGAGCAGGGGATGCATGCTCTTGTCCAGGCGGGCCAGCTCTCTCGCCGCCAGGCCCAGGAGAATGCGCGCACCCATCTCCCGGTGATAGGGAGTGCGCAGGGGTGTGGCCAGATATTTTCGAATGCCGCTCATAGGGTGAGCCCCGCAGAGAGGGGCGGTGTCGGTGGCAGTGACGAATAGAAACTCCTGAGCGGACCGGCTGGCGGCGGAGAGATAGGATGAGGGCGAGCCGAAGGGGTCCAGATCAACTGCCTGGAAGTGCCTCTCATGCAGCAGAACATTGGCATTGCAGCAGGTGACTGTGGCGGAAATAAAATTTCGAGCCAGGTTCTTTTCCATCAGCCGGCAGGCCTCTGGGCTGACATCATTGAGGCTTACCTCTTTTGCCTCCGCCTCTCTGGCCACCCGCATGCCGCGGATGCCGCTGGCGGCCAGGGCATCCAGATATTGGGATATTCCCAGGCTCCTGGTCATGGCCACATTGATGTCTCTGTTGAGAGCCATCCTGGGATTGTAGAAGGCTCCTTCCGTCTCGAAGGTGACAGCGCCCTCTGTTATCAGGTTCATATCTGCTTAAAAGGCCCTAGAGAGAATTTAATTCTTGCCGCAGGGAGGCCTTCTGCCATAGCAGGAAAAAAAAGCGGCAAATGGTGTGAAGCAATAACTGCGGTGGCCTAAAGCTTGATTTCCTTCTGGAAGGGCGGTGCGCTGGGATCAAAGCTGTCATGAAGAGAGGAGTCGGACCATTTGGGAGGCGAGCTGGGGGCCTGGCGGGATATCACCACCACTCCATCCGCCACGGCGGTGGTGGGAATGCTTTCCACAGCAGGAGGGAACAGGGCATATCTCGCCACTTCCTCTCTTGCTGCCGAATAGCTGTTCACGTCTCCCTGGAAAGGCCGGACGAGGGGCATGCGATCAAAAGATTGGGACTCGGGACCGGGAAGGGAATAGGGCTCCTCGCCTATGCCGTCTCCGTCCCCATCCCTGCCTCTATAGTCGCTGTAGTAATTTCCCCTGCTGGCATTCCAGATATTAAGGCTGAGGTTCTCATAGGCATTGATGTCGTTTCTATAGAAGTTATTCCCGAATATGAGATTGTTTCTGTTCTCATTGAGCCTTATGCCGTGTCTATTGTCGGAGGCGTTATTGCCGTAGACCGCATTGTACTGGCAGCCCCGGGAGAGCTCCAGGCCGTTGAAATTGCCCGTGGCTCGATTCCCGGCCAGGAGATTGTAGCTGCTGTTCTCCTGCAGGCTGATGCCTATGCCAAAGCCGGTTACAATGTCGCTATAGCTGTTGTCCTGGGCCAGGTTGTCTGTGATATTGTTGTAGTTGGAGCTGTCTGTCACCAGGATGCCGTATTGGTTGTGGTCAGCGGTGTTTGCCGAAACCTGACAATGGGAGCTGCTCCAGAGGGAGAGGCCGAAGGTGTTCTGGGAGATGCGGTTATGGGATACCGCTCCCTCCTCCGACTCTTTGAGCAGTATGCCTCCATTGCTGTTGCCCACAATGCTATTATCGGCAATCTCTATATCAAAAGAGCCTTCCACATTAAGGCCGTATTTCCGGCAGCCTTCCAGCCGGCATCCGGATACCAGGATCTCCCTGCTCTGCAGAATGGAGGCGCCAATATCGCAGCCCTCCAGGCTGGAGTTTCTGAGCGCCAGCCCCCTTACATTTTCTGCCCAGATGCCCACCTGAGCCCCGAAGATGCTGCAGTTCTCGACCGCAACGTCATTGCCCATAACCACTATGGCCGAGTTGGGATCATCCAGGCCGGCATTGGCAGCAGCGGCAGGATTTTGCATATAATAATTGAACTTGGCGGTGGTATCCTTTGCCACCCCCCGGATGGAAAAGCCGGATACCGTCACTCCATCGCTCAGCACCTTGATAGCCGGCTTTTGCATAGCGGCGGAAATTGTGGGATTGTCCTGCCCCTCTATGGTCAGGGGCCGGTCCACTACAAAGCTATTGACCTCTCCTGCTCTAACCAGCACCATATCGCCCGGCTGGGCGGAGTCGATGGCGCTCTGAACATCTCTGCCAGCCTGGATCACATCGGCGGCAGCGGGCAGGCTGGCGCAGAAAAGTAATAAAGCGAGCAGGGCCGGGAGGCTACAGGAAAAGCTTCTCCTTTGCTTCAAGGCCCATTTCATCTCTTCAGTGCCTGAAATGGCGCATGCCGGTGAAGACCATGGCCATGCCGTGCTCATTGGCGGCATCTATCACCTCAGAATCCCGCACCGATCCGCCGGGATGAATCACTGCGCTGGCTCCGGCCAGGAAGGTCTGGTCCAAGCCGTCCCGGAAGGGGAAGAATGAGTCAGTAGCTGCCACAGTTCCCCGGGTGGAGAGGCCGTGCTCCTCTGCCTTCTCCGCCCCGAAGCGGGCCGAGTCCACCCGGCTCACCTGGCCGGAGCCTATGCCTATGGTCTGGCAGTCGGTGGTATAGACCAGGGCATTGGACTTGACATACTTGGAGACCTTCCAGGCAAAGCGCAGAGCCCGGGCCTCGCTTTCCGTGGGCGGCCTTTTTGTCACCACCTTCCACTCTTTAATGTCTTCTCTATCATAATCCTGGAGCATCATGCCCCCGAAGATGTTCTTCTGGTAGAATCCCCGGTAGAGCTCTTCTTTTCTGGCCAAAAGATCTCCTATATCCAGGATTCTGCGGTTGGGCTTTTTCTCCATGAGCATCCGCAGCGCCTCAGGATCGTATCCCGGAGCAAGCAGCACCTCCACGAAGCTCTCGCCTATAGCTTTCGCCGTTTCCACGTCCACCGGCCGGTTGAAACCGATCACCCCGCCGAAGGCGGACTTGGGGTCGGTGGCAAAGGATAGCCGGTAGGCCCGGGCCAGGCTGGGCCCATAGGCCACCCCGCAGGGGTTGGCGTGCTTGACTATGACCGAGAGGGGCTGGTCCACGGCAAGGCCGTCGTACTCCGAGAGGTCGATGAGCATCTCCAGAACAGTCTCGGCATCGACCATGTTGTTGTAGGACATCTCCTTGCCGTTGAGCTTCTTTGCTTTTTGCAGGCCTAAGCCGCCAGGCTTGCCATAGAGGGCCGCCTTCTGATGCCAGTTCTCGCCGTAGCGCAGCTCCTGCACCTTCTCATAGGCTGCAGCTGCATAGAGGGGCATCCCTTCCATTCCGGCCTGGAGGGCCTCCAGCCGGCGGGCGTCGCTCTGCAGGCAGCAGAAGAGGGCGTATGCCTCCAAGCGGTCAATTGTGGTCTGGGAGAGCCCTCCGGTCTCGGCAATCTCATCGAAGACTGCTGGAGCATCGGAGTCTTTTATCAAGACAGCAGCTCCGCCGGCCAGTGCCTGGTGGATGAGAAGAGAGCCGTTGATATCTGTTTCATATCCGGGAGGGCAGATCAGAAGAGAATCGCTGCTGCTTCCCTGTTCAGGGAGATGATCGCTGATTTGCAGGCCAAGCTGTTTCAAGGCTGAGAGAATAGGACCGGCAACATGGACCGGATCGGCGAGGACGACCTGCTTGATCTTCATCGAACCTCTCTCCTTTCGATGCTGAGGCTATTTTAAGCTTATGGGCATAAGTTGCGAGGCGGGTACTCAATTGGTCAAGACAAATTCGCGGAAATCCTAGCTAAGTTCCCACCAAGAGGATTTGAGCAATTCGCTGGGATGCTTTTCAAGGTTTTACGTTTTTATTTTGTTTTTGCATAAATGGGATAAAAGAAATCCAAAAATATAAAACAAAGGCGGCCTTATCTCGCCGCCTTGGCCACCCGCTCCACGCTGTCCCTGTGGTTGATGGCATAGCTCTTGACATCGCGATTGGCGGCAGCGATGATCTCATCTGCCAGGGCCGCTTCTGCCGTCTTGGTCTTCTTAAAGGAGGCTGCATGGGCGCCTTTGGCTATGAACATTAGGGCAGTGTCCACCCTTCTTTGGGGAGAGGTATCCACGGCCTTGGGCACGGTGATGCCTCCGTACTTGAGCCGGACGACCTCTTCTCTGGGGCCGGCATTGGCTATGGCCTTGCCCAGGACGGAGAGGGGATTCTCCTTGGTCCTCTTGGCTACGATGTCGAAAGCTCCCTCGACAATGCCATAGACCTTGAGCTTCTTGCCCGTGTTCTTCTCCTTTCTCATCATCTTATTGACCAGCCGCTCCACGATATGCTGCTCCGACTTCTTGAACTGCTGCTTGGCATGCCTGCCGCCGGAGATCATGACCGACTTGGAGGCCAGGTTCATGTAGCCCTTTACGCTAAGATCAGCCACCTCAACCTCAGCCGGATCCCACTTGCCGAATAGCTTCATCCTTCTTCACCTCACCGGCTTCTCCTTTCTGCCCCGCACCAGCTCCTGCAGAGACACATTATTGACCGCAATAACCTTGAATCTCACTCCAGGGATGTCTCCCATGGACCGTCCCTGACGCCCGCCGATGCGATCGACGGTGACCTCGTCGTGCTCATCAATGAATCCTATGGCTCCGTCTCCCGGAGCGAAGGCCGTAACCTGGCGGCCGTTCTTTATGAGCTGGATGCGCACGGCCTTTCTTATGGCCGAGTTGGGCTGCTTGGCCTCAATTCCCACCTTTTCCAGTACGATTCCCCTGCCCATGGGCGCTCCGGCCAGCGGGTCGGCCTTCATCTTGCTGCCCGACATCCTGCGGATGTACTTGGGATCGCTCCATCTCATATTCTTCCTATCACCCTCCAGCTTCCTGGCGGCATAAATTCCATTTCCCATTCATTTCACCTTGAGTAAACACGCAAACCTATTGAATTATGATATCGTCAATGCCGTGATGCCTCTGCGCAAGCATCTTGGCTTTTAATATGTTTCGGCCATCTCTGCCGATGGCAATTCCCTTGTCCTTATTTGCTACCTCTACATAAGCCAATCGCTTATTGTTCTTGTTCACAACCATGACATTCTTTATCGCCGCTGGCTGGAAGAGGTTCTCCAGGAATTCCTTGACATCCTCGCTGTACTCGACTATCTCAATCTGCTTTCCTACCGACTTCTTTACCCGGTTGATATTGGAGCCCTTGCGGCCTATGGCCGCCCCCATATCTCCCTTCTTGATCACAAAGATGATGCGCTCGTTGTCCTCATCCACAATGCAATCCCGGGCCATGCCGCCGGTAAGGCTCTCGAACAATGCAATATATCTGATTCCTTCGGTGGTGAGCTTGAACTCACTCATGCCACAACACCCCGGATCTCGCGCTGCAGTGCCATTATCTCCGAGTCCCCTGGCTCGATTACGGCCAAGGCGGCAACGGAGAAGGGTTTTCCGCAGGCAGATCCGAGGTCTTTGCCCATTCCCTGGTAAGCATAGGCTGGAACATCTATACCCTCCAGCTGCATCCTTACATCGTCTGGGCAATCCGCGGCATAAACTATGAGCTTTGCCTGTCCGCCAATCCCCGCTTCTACGGTCCCATTCGATCCCAGCACCACTTTTCCAGTTCTAATTGAGCTTCTAAGGGCTCTATCTACGTTAATCATCGTTATCACCTCATCTCTTGCATGCAACCAATGTCACATCGCCGGTGCCCAGCTGTATGGGCTGGCCCACTATCACATTCTCGGTCACTCCCCGCAGGTCGTCTACATCGCCGCGAACTGCCGCGTCCAGTATATGATTGACGGTGACCTCGAAAGCGGCTCTGGCCAGCACGCTGGCCTTCTCCCCCGAGACACCATGCCTGCCAATCTGCTTGACCTCGCCGTCCACGGTCATTATGTCCGCCACCAGCATGATATGGCGCACATCCACGGAGAGACCTTGCTCGCGAAGGGTATCTGTAGCCTCATTGATAATCGCATTCCGGGCTGCCTCTATGCCCAGCACCTCTCCGATCTCATTGATGCTGTTGGTCTTGATCCGGGTGGGATCGACGCCATCAAACTGCATCACCTTCTTCAGCGACGAGCCCTCGGTGTAGAGGATGTACTCATCGCCCTCCTTCCTTATGACCACCCGCTTGATTCCCTCCACACCCTTGAGGGATATCTTCTTGATCTTCTCCACCAGCTGGAGCAGTTCCCGGTAGGAGGGCTCCTCAGGAGCCATGACCAGGAGGTTCTCCTTCTGGTCCACATCAAGGCCGGTCTCCTCTTTAAGCCTGGCCGCAACCTCCTCGGCGGTGATCTTTCTCTGCTCCATGGCCCCTGAATTCAGCTCGATGATCACATTCATCTCTGCCAGGTCGGTGGCAATGGATCCCAGATGGAGTATGGAGGTTGACTCTATGGCCCAGGCCACCTCTCGTGCCAGGTCCCGGTCGTGAGCATAATCCGGAGCCAGCTTTATGGTCATCGTGGGGGTGGAGGGGATCTTTCTGGCGTCCACGATCTCTATGAGCCGGGGCAGGCCTAAAGTGACATTGATCTCGGCCACACCGGCATAGTGGAAGGTACGCATGGTCATCTGGGTGCCGGGCTCTCCTATGGACTGAGCGGCAACCACGCCCACCGCCTCGCAGGGCTCCACACGAGAGTGCTTGTAGTCGGAGCTGACCATGGCTACAATCTCATCCATCTGCTCTTTGCTGAGGGAGGCCCCTTCCAGCCCGGACTTCATGGCCTCCTTAATGCTATCCGGAAGGTCCAGCCCTTCCAGCCTCTCTGTGATCTCCTTTTCCGTGAGACTCATGCCGACTCCTCCGGCCCCTTCTGGAGCACGCTCTTGATGATTCGCTTCACATTCTCGCCGCTGGCATAGTCCCGTCGAGAGGCATCCACACCGTCCTCGCCGTACTGGAACTGCACTATCATTCCCCGGGTCTCCTTGACTGTGCCATCGTACTTGACCTCGAGGTCTTGTAGCGCATTGACCAGGCGGCGCTGCAGGTATCCGCTCTGAGATGTCCTGATGGCCGTATCCACCAGGCCCTCCCTGCCACCTATGGCGTGGAAGAAGAACTCTGTGGGATTGAGGCCGTCCTTATAACTGGACTCCACAAAGCCGTGGGCTTCCGGGCCCAGATCGCCTCTTCTGAAGTGGGGCAGTGTCCGGCCGGCATAGCCGCGCATAATCCTTTCCCCTCGCACGGATTGCTGGCCGACGCAGGCCGCCATCTGGGTGAGGTTGAGCATGCTGCCGCGCGCTCCGCTTACCGCCATGACCACTCCGGAGTTGTCCAGTCCCAGGTGTCGGCCGGCGATCTTGCCCGCCGTATCTCTGGCCTTTCCCAGAGTCTGCATGATCCTCATCTCCAATGTCTCATCCAGGGTGCGACCGGGCAGGGGCTCCAGCTCCCCGGCCTTGTAGGCCTCAATAAGCTGCTGGGACTTCTCCCGGGCCGCTCTGGTGGTCTCCTCAATCTGCTCCACGGCCGCCTTGGGGATGTCCTCGTCGTCTATGCCGAAGGAGAATCCGGCATGCATGATGCCTCGCAAAGCCAGCCTGGTCATGCGATCCAAAAACTCGCTGGCCACGGTGGGACTGTACTCCTTTATTATCCGGTCGGTTATCTTGCCCTTGAAGGCCCCCACCGCCTCGGCATCTATGGTGCCCTGAAGAAGCTTTCCGTCCTCTATGACCACAAAAGCATCGTTCTCGCAGTCGGTGCCCCGGCATACGTCGCAGTTATAGCAGAAGTCGGCCTTAAAGGAGAGGTTAAGGCCCCGGGGCAGGATCAGGCTGAATACCTGCTTTCCGGTCCAGTAGGGCTTGTCGTCAACGAAGCCGGCCGGTTCGGGCAGCTCTGGTATGTCGAACTTCTTTAGTAGCTCCATCACTCCTCGTCGGTCGATGGGCTTTCGCCCATGTGTCAGCAAAAAGGAGCCGGTGACATAATCGTGGATGCCGCCGATGATGGGGCCGCCGAAGCGGGGGGAGAGGATGTTCTCCTGAACCCTCATCAGTATCTCCGCCTCGGCCCGGGCCTCCTCGGTCTGGGGCACGTGCATGTTCATCTCGTCGCCGTCGAAGTCGGCGTTGTAGGGCGGGCAGACGGCGGGATTGAGCCGGAAGGTCTTGTAAGGCATGACCTTGACCCGGTGGGACATGATGGACATTCGGTGCAGTGAAGGCTGGCGGTTGAATAGGACTATATCGCCATCGGAGAGCTGCCGGTCGATCTTCCAGCCGATATCGATCTGCTCCGCCACCTCCTCGCAGTTCTTGTCTGTCACCTTGACCCTTCTCTGGTCCGGGCGGGTGACATAATTGACGCCAGGATGTCGCTCCGGTCCGCGCCGGACATAGGTCTTGACCATCTCCATGTTGCGGGAGTTGGCGATCATGGGAACGGACAGCTCCATGGCTATGTCCATGGGCACTCCCACCTCCCCTATGGAGAGGTTGGGATCGGGAGAGATGACCGTCCTGGCGCTGAAGTTGACTCTTTTACCGGATAGCGATCCCCGGAAGCGGCCCTCCTTGCCCTTCAGCCTCTGGGAGAGGGTTTTGAGCGGCCTGCCGCTGCGATGGCGGGCGGGGGGGACTCCTGATACGGTATTGTCCAGGAAGGTGGTGACGTGATATTGCAATAGCTCCCAGAGGTCCTCGATGATGAGCTGGGGTGCCCCAGCCTCGCGGTTCTCCTGGAAGCGCTGGTTGATTCTGATGATATCCACCAGCTTATGGGTGAGGTCGTCCTCGCTCCTCTGGCCGGACTCCAGGGTGATGGAGGGGCGCATGGTCACCGGCGGCACAGGCAGCACCGTCAGTATCATCCACTCCGGCCTTGCCGTGGCCGGGTTCATGCCCATGACGGCAATGTCCTCATCCGGGATCTTCTCGAAGCGGTCCCGGATATCCGAGGCGGTGAGCTTATGGCCCTCCTCGACGTAGGAGAGGGGCCTCTCGAATTTTATCTCCTGCTGGGGAGCGCCGCAGTAGGGGCAGGTCTTGTTCTTGCGGGCCTCGGCAAAGACCTTGTTCACTGTGTCGTCGGTCATCTGCCCCAGACGCTCAAGCTCCTGGATCTGCTCCAGGTACATCTTCTTCTCCCCATCTTTGAGCATAAGCCGGGAGCAATCCCGGCATATTGCCCGCAGGACCTTGCGGATCAGTTTGGCAAAGCCCACGTGGATCACGGGGGCGATGAGATCGATATGTCCGAAGTGGCCGGGGCACTCGCCGGGCCGGCCACCGCAGGAGCGGCAGCGCAGGCCAGGATCGATGACACCGAGCCGGGGGTCCATGAGCCCCATCTCAATGGGAAAACCGTCGTCGTCGTATGTATCAGCGGTGATGATCTTGACCACGCTCATCTTCCGAAACTCCTGAGGCGAGATGAGGCCGAAGCGGATCTTGCCGATTCTCTTGGGAACTGTCATACTTTCCACCTAAACCGCGTCTTCCAGGATCAACCGCGGGGCTACACCTAGTGATTTGATCTCGTCGAGCAGCAGCTTGAAGGCATAGCTCATCTCCACCGGATAGATCTCCGTATCCGCGCCGCAGGTGGGACAGAAGTCCGCATTTCTGCGCCGGTCATGGATGGCAATCATGCCGCAATGGCTGCATACCAGCTCGACTACTTTATCCGATTCGTCCACCAGCCGCTCTTTGAGGGCTAAAGCGGCGCCATGAGCGATGAGCACATCTCTCTCCATCTCCCCAAATCGCAGTCCGCCCTCGCGAGCTCTGCCTTCTGTGGGCTGGCGGGTCAAGACCTGCACCGGCCCCCGGGAGCGAGCGTGCATCTTGCCTGTGACCATGTGATAGAGCTTCTGGTAGAGGATAACTCCCACGAAGACATCGGCCATGACCTGCTCTCCCGTGGCTCCGTTGTAGAGTATCTCCCTTCCCGTATGGGAGAGACCGAACTTGGTCAGAGCGCCGCGCAGGTCCGGCTCGTTCTCCCCTAAAAACGCCGTGGCATCTATAAACCGTCCCTCCAGGCAGCCCACCTTCCCTCCGATCATCTCCAGGACGTGGCCCACAGTCATGCGGGAGGGAATGGCATGGGGATTGAGCAGGAGATCGGGCACAACACCCGATTCGGTGAAGGGCATATCCTCCTGGGGCACAATCAGCCCCACCACCCCTTTCTGGCCGTGCCGGGAGGCGAACTTGTCGCCCAACTCCGGAACCCGCTGGTCACGGCTCTTGACCTTGGCCAGGCGGTTGCCATTGGAGGACTCGGTTAGTATGACCATGTCCACCACCCCCCTCTCGTTGGAGCGCATGGTAACCGATGTCTCTCGCCTCTGCTGGGGAGTGAGCCCGAATTCAGAGGGCTCCTCCAGGAAGCGGGGCGGGCTGGTCTTGCCTATGAGCACATCATTGGGGGCGACATAGGCATTGGGGTTGACCAGGCCGTCCGAGTCCAGCTGATCATAGGCTTCGCTGCCTCTGGCTCCCCGCACCTCTACATCGGGAATCTCGAACTTGTCCTCCTGGCCGCCGGGATATTTTCGCTCCTCCGCCTCTGATACACGGAAGAAGTGGCTTCGCCCCAGGCCACGCTGGATGGAGCCGCGGTTCATGACCAGGGCATCCTCAATGTTATAGCCCTCGTAGGCCAGGACGGCCACCACGAAGTTCTGGCCGGCCGGCCTCTCATCGAAGCCTATGGCCCCGGAGGTCTTGGTCCGCACTATTCCCTTCTGGGGGCTGTTCAGGTAATGGCCCCTGGTGTCCGGCCGCAGACGCATATTGGCCGTGGACATGCCCAGGCACTGCTTGACCATTCCCGCTCCCATGGTGTTCCTGGGGCTGGCGTTGTGCTCCGGGTAAGGAACCAGGCCCGCTGCTATGCCCAAAATAAGAGACGGGTCCAGCTCCAGATGGGTGTGGTCGGGCGTGAGGTCCTCCTCCCAGATGGCGATGAGGCTGTTCTCTTCCTCCTCGGCATCCAGGTACTCCACCAGGCCGGAGGATACCAGGTCGGAGAAAGCCATCTCTCCATTCTTTATCTTTTCCACATGCTCCTCGGTGACCATCGCCAGGCCGTTCTCCACAACAACCAGCGGCCTTCTGGCCCGACCGGAGTCGGTGTTCATGAAGATCTCATTGGTGTCCTCGAAGTAGGCTACATTCATCTGGCTGCTGATGCTGCCGGAGCGGCGCAGGCGGCGCAGATTAGCAACCAGTGTTTTGGGATCATCATGATGCCCTACGATCTCTCCATCAACATAAATCCGCGCTCCGGAACCTAAGCCCTCATCCAATATTACCACCTACCGATGCTACGCCCAAATCAAACAGGATCTTCTTGATGCTTGCCGCATCATCTGTGCCCTTGGACAGCTCCACGCCCTGGGCAAAGTTCTTCACCAGGCCGCAGTTGGGCCCCTCCGGGGTCTCGCTGGGGCAGATGCGGCCCCATTGGGTGGCATGCAGATCCCTGGCCTCGAAGTGGGGCTGAGAACGGGATAAGGGCGATATCACCCTTCGCAGATGGGAGAGGGTGGCCATGTAGTCCGTCCGATCCAAAAGCTGGGAGACGCCGGTCCTCCCGCCCACCCAATTGCCCGTGGCCAGGGGATGGATCATCCTCTCGGTAAGGACATCGGCCCGGACCGTCGTCACCACATTCAGGTCCCTGTTTCTCATGCTGGCCCTCTCCAGCTGATATTTTATATCCCGGGTGAGGCGGTTGAAGGCCACCCGGAAGAGGTCCTCCATCAGGTCCCCGGAGAGCTTGAGCCTCTTGTTGGAGTAGTGATCCTTATCGTCCTCACCGCGCTTGGAGAGCGCCAGCTCGAAGCAGGCCTCAGCCATTCGAGAGAGGAAGAGGGCCTTAGCATAGCGGTCCTTCTCCTCCACGCCTATATGGGGCAGAAGGTAGCGGTCCAGTACATATGTCGCCCTCTTCTTCTGATACTCCTTGGCCTGGCCGGCTGCCACCCGGGAGCCGATCTTCTCCAGGGCCTCATCCATGCTGGATACCTCCGCTTCCTCAAGGTTTTCCAGCATGAACTTGATGATCTCTGGATTGTCGGATACGCTTTTCACTATATCCATATCCGTTTCCAATCCCAGGGATCGCAGCAGGGTCACGAAGTTGATCCTTCCCGAGACGGAGGGGAAGGAGACCTCCAGAATGGACCGCCGGCCCCGCTCCACAATGACTAAAGAGCGATAGCCCTGCCTCTGGGAGAAGACCTTGGTCACCTCAATGTTCTCATCGTAACGCTGGTTGTACTCCACCAGGATCTTGTTGGGAGCCAGATCCTCCAGGGTCATGATCACCCTCTCCGAGCCGTTGACCACGAAGTAGCCGCCGGGATCGGAAGGATCCTCGCCGTAAGTTATCATCTCGTCAGCAGAGAGGCCACTGAGATTGCATATCTTGGAGTTGAGCATGATGGGCAGTGTGCCTATGTCTGCCTCAACCAGATCCTTCTCAGTCTCGCCCTCGACAATGGTCATCTCCAGCTTGATGGGAGAGGAGTAGGTCAGATTGCGCAGCCGGGCATCATTGGGATAGAGCCTCTCTATGGAGCCGTCAGCTTCCCGCACCATGGGCTTCTCCACCCGGATCTTGCCCAGCTTGACATAGGTATTCTCGATGTTGGTCTCTATTATTCCGACCTCATCTATGACCTTCTGCAGTCCCTTATCTATAAAATCATTGAATGAGTTTATATGATGGTGCACCAATTTGTCCCTGGTAAAATAGGAGCCATAAAGAATATTTCTATCGAGCAAAGGACCACCCTTAATCGATTACCAGCCGGTAAAAGATCGATTGCTTAGCTGTAGTACTCTTTCTTGCTATTTTAATTGTAT
>CALMJN010000256.1 GCA_937864385.1 uncultured Methanosarcinales archaeon
CGCTTCTTCCGCCGCTTCGCACTTTGGCAAATGCCCCTCTGCTGGTGGGCGTTGCTGGTGATAGGCATACCCGCCGCCTTCTATCTGGGAGCTGCCATCAAGGGCACGGTCAACGATCCCTTCCCCTTCTCCCCCTGGTACGCCGTCCTGCCCGCCCTGGCCACGGGGCTGGTCATAGGGCCCATTGAGGAGCTGGGCTGGCGCGGCCTGGCTCTCCCCCTTCTGCAGCGCCGCTATGCTCCCCTCTGGTCCAGCCTGATCCTGGGCGGTATCTGGGGCCTGTGGCATCTGCCGGCATTCTTTCTCAGCGGAAGCCCTCAGAGCGCCTGGTCCTTCGGGCCCTACTTTGTAGGCGTACTGGCGATCACAGTGATCATGACTGCCATGTTCAACGCTGCACAGGGCAGCCTGCTCATCGCCGCCCTTTACCACTTTCAGATGAACGGTCCCGCCTGGCCCGACGCCCAGCCCTGGGACAGCCTCGTTTTCGCTGTCGCTGCGGTCATCATAGTGCTCCTGAACCGGCGGACGATGTTGAGCGGCGACGGGGCGGCAACTGACGTGATCATGCCCGGCGATTAGGCGAACCAGAGAAATAATTGCTCCTGACTGCACCGACACATAGCAAAGTATTTACCTAATCATCATCCTAAATTCCTTCGAGGGAATGATAGAATGAGACTTTTAGCCCTATGCATTTTGGCTCTTTCAATGGTGCCGCTCTCCTCTGCAGTTGTTGATCTCAGTGGACAGTCCGGAAGGGATGCTCTTAACAGCTTCGAATCCGGCAGCAGCTTGTGGAATTGGGGATCTGCGCCTCTCGGCCATGTTGTTGATGACAGCCAGCTGATCTCCGGAGTTCGCAAAAATCCCGGGGATATATCGACGATGGAGACACCGCTCCAGGCCCAGGGATTGGATAGCGGCGGCGAGATAGCTCCTATAATGAGCGGCTATGATTACATGCAGCTGGTGGATAAGACGGCATTCAAATCTGCAACCGGCGTCTTCGACTGCACGTGCTTCAAAGCGCCAACAGTAGCTCAGTTTCCTCGGGTCTATTGACTCTTTTTCTTTTTTGATTTGTGCAGCACTCACCGCCTTGTCTCCTGCTCCTAGAATCTCCAGATTCTTGGATAGCTTAATCTTCAATCAGATTGATCTGATGAGAATATTTAATTGCTGATGAAGATACTTAATCATTATTAACGAAAATAGGGGATAAAGAATATGCATACTAAGGTTCCATCACCTGCGACGGAGGCCAGGACGGTTCGCTCGAAGTAATC
>CALMJN010000257.1 GCA_937864385.1 uncultured Methanosarcinales archaeon
GTATGCTGGCGCGGGCGGTCTGGCCGGCACCCAGCCCCTGGACGGCAAACGGCTCCGATTCTGCGCTCTTCTGATAATCCTGGCTGGGGAAAGCATAGCCATAGAGGCGGAAGGGGCCGGCATCGCCTGAGCCATCGTTTTTAAATGTGGCCACAATCTCCGCCCTCATTCCCGGACCGATGCCGGTTGGAACAGAGATCTCGGTCAACTTCAGGTCGGGTCTGCCGCCGCCATCACCTCCCGATAATACCAATCCCTTGGCATTGAACACATAGCCGTAGCCCGTAGGCATCCTGACCAGCCTGATCCTGCTCTCGCTGCCACTCTCATCCATCGATATTGTGAAACTGCCCTCATTGGGATAGGAGGGATCGTCTTTGATGGTGCTGCCGCTGCAGGGGTCCGTGTCCCCTCCGGTCCAGTCTCCGGTGATAGTTGTGCTCCTGTCCTCCCAGGGGCCTGTGGCCGTACCTGATAGATCCAGGCCGACTCCGGTGAGATGAGAGTTCTGCTCACAGACCGGGTTAACATGCAGCTTGCCTGTCACATAGAGCCCGCTGAAGGTCAGGCTCAGGGTGGCAGGTCTGCCGTCGTACTCGGTGTATCCTGTGTACTCCAGAGTCTGAGAGAATGCCGGCACTGAAAACAGAAGAAATGTCAGCGCTACCGTCCAGATGGGCCTGAATGTCATGCGGAAACATTATATTTCCCGATACAAAAGCCTTGGCTCTTCGAAGGAAGCAATAGCAGGAAAGCAGCAAAATAATCCAAAATAATTTGAGATAATTAGAGCTATTTCGGCGGCCCATCCCATATCTGATCCGCTGAGGTTATGACCAGCTCCGGCCTGCCCCCGTAGATCTGGAGCATCCCTTTTATATAGGCATAGCTTCTCCTGGGATGATCGGGCTGCTTGCTGGGGGCGATATAGCGCTGGGATATGAGATTGACGATCTTCTGCCCGGCAGGCTCATCGATATCCCGCATAAAGATGCTGAAAGGCCGGTGCAGGGAGCTGTTTCTGATGATCCCGTGGGCTCCTCCGATCCTGGAAAATCCTGCAAGCTCGGTGAAGATCACCGCCTCCGCTCCTGCATTTGCCTTTTCGACAATCTTATCATAATCCAGATTCACGTCGAGTGGAGCCTTTTTCGGATTGTGCGCCTTATAGCTGCGATACAGATCGATGATCTGAGCCCTCAAGTGCCACCAAACGGAGAGGAGGGGATAGTTTCTCATCTCCGAGCCGTTGACCGAGATCTGGTCCCACAGGCCTTTGTTCTCCTTCTGAGCAGCAACTTCCGCATTGGTGTAGGCCTTATGGTTGGCAGCGAACTCGGCATAGCCATACTTGACGAAGTAGGGGCTGTATCCCTGGCCGATCATATGCTTCTGATAGTCCGATCCATCCGGAGCATAAACATAGGCCATGGCCCGGCCGTAGTTGTCTCTGTACCTCTCCCAGCAGACATCAGCCGCCTCCTTTCCCGGAAACTCCAGGGTGACGGTCTTGCCCACCACAAAGATCCTTTGCGCCTCCTCCTTTGCCTTCTTGCCCCAGGGAGTCATGGGCTTGTCTCCTCCGGGTTGGGACTCCTCCGTATCCAGGGCCAGTATGCGGATCTTCTCATCCTTGTCTTTGCCTTTTACGGTGATGGTGTCCCCGTCCACCACCTTAACCACTTCGGTCTTTATTTTCGTGCCACCCATAGAATATTCCTCCCTTGGAAAACAATCACATACGCTAAAATTAAACTATTATTAATGTTGATCGACTATTTATATTTTCCTCATTTGTCATTTCTTTAACTCACCAGGGAACCGCCGATCATCTTGTCCTTGCCGTAATTCCGGCGCGAAGAGATGGCCGAGCCTTGCCCAACAAGTCTTTTTTATGATGAAAAGAGTATCAATTCCGGTGATGAGATGAAGAGGGCGATTTTGCCAGTGTCTGCTATCATAGCCCTGCTTGTTAGCGGCTGCATGGAGTCTGCCAACCTGGACATACCGGAGAACTACTATCTTACTATGAAGAAAGCGGATGTAGACAGCCCGGTGGAGCTGATCAGATTCGCGGCCAGCATTCGGCCCCATACGACGGATTTCACTGTAGAAGAGAGGGTGGCCTTCTTCGAATGGTATCTTCAGAATCGCGGCTTTAATGTCAGCTTTGCCTATTCCAGCAACTTCCGGGGCAGCAGCAGGGATCATGTCTGGCTGGTCTTGAGAAATAAGCTGGGCGAGAGTATGGCAGTTGAGCCAAGCTACATCGAGATGGAGGCATCCTCAGTCTGCCCGACGACGCCTGACTATAAAAGCTACCAGAAGAAGTACCCGGACATATACGAACTCAGCCATAACACGGGCGGCTCGGATCAATACGCCTGGTGGAAGAGAGCATCAGGCCAGAGACTGCTGAGCGAGAACATCATGCTGGCCAAAAAGAAGCAGCTGTGAATTTGATTAAAAGAGCAAGTGTGGCAGGGCTCTTCTGGCAGCGAGAGGGAGCTGCTAGGCGGGAGGGAGCTGCCACTGCCATTTCCCATCACGGGCGTAGGGCCCAATGCCCGCCTAAAACTCACCCAGAGTAAACTGATCCTGGAGATTGATCTCTTTTGATTTGTGCTCTATCCCCAGCATATCCATGAGAATAAATGCATTCCTCACAGACTTGGACCGGGCATGATTGTTGAAGTATGCCCTGACCTTGGTGGCTTTGAGCTCTGCCTGGCTGATGCAGGGGACCCAGGACTCAAGCTGTTCCTTGCGGTAGAGATAGTCATACCGGTCCAGCCTGTGGTCGTCCTCTTTGCCGCCCTTATACCATATGTCGCAGTTTCTTCCATGAAAGCGGATATACACATGATCGGCGGCATTCATCTCTCTATTCAGAGCAAGGCCGGGGCCGTCGATAAGGACACTGGCGACATTCCTCTCTTTTAGAGCCTCAAGAGCGGCAGGATCTATCTCTTTCCCGCTCTCGTCCAGCCAGCTTTTATGCCTGAACTCCAATGCATAGTCGTAATCCTGGTGGGAAAGGGCATCCAAAAGGCCTTTCAGCATATACAGAGACGAGCAATCGTTTTTAAAGTAGGGAGAAAGCTGGAGCAGCACACCGCCCAGAAGACCCGATTCCGCCAGGGGCCTGACGCAGGTCTTCTCAAAGGACGCAGCCCAGAATATAGCCCTCTCAAGGTCAGCCTCGACCAGTGCCTTGTGAGTTACAAGCTGGGGGACTTTTACCGAATACTGGAAGCCCGGCAGGTCCTTGCATTTTCTTATCCAGGATTGGACCTGCGGCTCACCCGGCGGCCTGTAGAAGGTGCTATTGATCTCCACGGTTTGGAAGAACTGGGCATAATAGGAGAACCACTCTCCCCTCTTCCCCGCCAATTTCAGGGGATAGAACTTGCCCACCCAGTCATCATAAGACCAGCCGCTGCAGCCTATCAGGATTGTCATGGCATAGCCCTAATCAAAGGTCATCCACCCCTCAAATCAGCCTCGCATAATATAAATTTGCCTTCCCACTTAATGGGAAACTATTTTAATTCCGCAAAGCAATCCCATCTTGGGGATCTCATATGAAATATTATCTTGCATTCATCATGTTTGTTTTCTGTCTCGGCTTTGTGGCCATTGGGACGGCTCACCATGGTTTTTCGCACTCATTTCCCGGTGAGGAGAGTTGTGGGCCTGACTACTTGGATCTCTATGAGCCAGGATATTATTACGGGCCATATTGGATCTATCCATATTACCCATATATGCCTTACTCATATATTCCCGCAAAAATGGCGTTGCAGGCCACAAAAGAGCGCCTTTGGGCAAATAAATATTTAAATCCCAACTCGGTTCATAACAAAGTTCAGGAATCTAAGGAACGGCTGTGGGCGGTCAAAAATCCATACTATGGCAGCTGGTATGACTATGGGTGGAGGTAAAGAAGCAGCTCCTGGGAAAATAGATAGAAATCAGAGCGTGGCTTGCATGAATAACTCAATTACCATCTTTTCTCTCCTGCTGGATACGACGGCGATCTCTTGATTGACGGGTGTTCGCTCTCTTCACCCTGGGTCCTGGGCTGGAAGAGAATGCCGTCGCGTATTATAGATGTGAATCGAGCTTTATGCTTCATATCAAATTTTTCATGTAGAATCAGTTTCAAGCACAGCCTTGAGACAACATTCCCGATCTCTACATACATGTGCTTTTGGAGGACTGTGAGACGTCAGCATGCCTGATATGTTATGCTTAGGGAGCGAAACCTATTTATCCGTCAATTGCCGTACTTAGTAACTGGCAAAAGTCGAAGTCCATTGTTTCCCTCCTACCAAATGACTTTTGCCTCCCTCCTTCTATTCATCCAGAGAAAGGCTTATAGCTAAACCCATGCCTCACCCTCTCTACGATTGCCAGTCAAGAGGAGGAGAGGCAAGCAGGAGTGATGGCTTGACGACTGGCCAGGCCTCTAGCTCCATTTCTCAATTGCCTCTGGCTTTTAGGAGGATTAAGGATGATACCGAGAAGCGATAAAAATAATTGTATTAATTATGAAATCTTAAAGTGAGACTTGAATTTGAGATCGTCTGGCAAATTCCGCCATCTGTGCTTTCAGCACCTTCTTCTCGCCCTATGCCAGGGATAGCCCCTGGAATATGCGCACTCGGCTTGATGGAGTTGCAGACAGCGCGCCAGAATTAAGTATCATCAATAGTAATTGAGGAACAGGCCGAGCAATGGGGAGGATGCAGGTAGTAGGATTGAAATCAGAATCATTTTCGACAGGCGGAGAGAAAGCTCCCCACTTATGCACCCATAATTCCGCATGATATTGGATGGCAGATGGATTGTTTCAGTATATATTTGGAGATGGATATGAGATCTTCAGCACAAGGAGTTGAGGCTAGATACTATGCCTGAGAGAATTCCTCCCGGTTCAAGCAAGCCCCTTGCCAGGTATCTGGAGCTGGAGTTGTTGCTTCATAATTTTTTTGAGAGCACGGGCTATTGCAGAGATAACTATGGGAGAACCTGTAATGGTTGCTGCAATGAAAATGTCGTTGAATACCCAAAAAATACCAGTGGCTGCAAGGAGTTGGATGCACAAAGAGTGAGTATTTATGGCCCAGGCGACTTAACCAGAGGCTGCCCCTATTCAAGCGATAAAGGCTGCATTCTTGAAACACATAAATCGCCAAAATGCATAGCTTACATCTGCTCTAACTTCACAAGAGCACTGAATGAGAAAGGCATAGATTATGATTGGTTTGAGACTCATACACTGCTCATCAGCATTCTTAATGAAGCCAGGTTTGACTGGTGGAGTGGGTCTAAAATTGAACCTTGCTGCATTAATGATGAAGAATTTTCGGCAATCAAGAGGCAACTTGAAGAATCATTAAGATATAGAGAGTGAAAGCTGCTTAATAGAAAGAATCAGGCTTTGCGACTATCATAGATTTCAGCAGTATGGCGGTCAGAGATACCTGCGAAAAGATTGCAGAGA
>CALMJN010000258.1 GCA_937864385.1 uncultured Methanosarcinales archaeon
TGGGCCAGGGCGGGCAGGGCCATGAAAAAGGAGGATCAGGGCTACGCCCAGGAGCTGGCCGCCATGGCCAAGAAGCACTCCAGCGAGGCCTTTTATGCCCTGGACGATCCCCTGGAGGCGGCGGTCTTCTCCGCCCTCATCGAGCTGCTGAAAAAGGTGGAAGAGCAGAGCGCGGGCAAGAAAGATCCTGATTCCGGCGAAAGGTAATACTTACTTTCCCGGAGAGTCTATTTCAATTCAATCCCGACCCGCCACCGTCCCGGCAGCCCCGCCATCTCCGGCCCGGAATCATACGCCGCACCTCTTTCTTGTAAGCCAAATACTCCTCACCGAACTGGTGGGCGAGCCTGCTCTCCCAGTGCATAGAGCCCAGGAAGAGATAGACTGTGGCCAGGAGGTAGACCGGCAGCATGTTCTCGGTCATAAAGGGGGTCAGCCAGAGGAGAAGAAATCCGGAGAGGAGAAAGGGGTCCCGGATCCAGCAGTAGATCCCTTTTATCCCCAAAGCAAATGCCTGGGGGCTGCCCGGCCCGGCCAGCTGGGCCCGGATCAGGAAGCGGTGCGGCGCATCCAGAAAAGCCCTCAGGGAAGTGAGGCCAATCAAAAGCTGCAGGGCGAAGAAGATCCAGATCCAGGGGCTGGGCAGGATGTAAAGCAGCTCTCCCGGCCTGTAAATGATCAGGGCGACCAGGGGAAGAAGGGTGACCGCTGCCGTGGCGGAGAAGAATACGGGATACCAGGGGTCCACCCGGGAGCCAAAACGCTTGCGAGCTATGTTCTTTACCGGCAGGCTGGCCAGAAAGCTGTGCAGGGCGGCAAATCCCACCAGATAGAGGGCGACGTAGAGGGTATAGCTATCCATTTTCCAGGAACCTCCTGTTTCTCTGAGGAACAATTCCGCTATTAATTTGCTCCGCCTGCTATTAGCTGGTTATGCCCTCTCCGGCCCCTCATGAAAAGCCACCGAGGCCTCTGATGATCCGGCGGGCCTTGAGAGCGCTGATGTTCTTGTCCTTTATCTCCAGCATCAGGTCATAGTCCAGTCCGGCCGTCTCCT
>CALMJN010000259.1 GCA_937864385.1 uncultured Methanosarcinales archaeon
GGTTGAAAATCACTCTAGTTGCTGTTTCTGCCTTAATTCCGGGATCAGCTCTCTCGCTATTGTATCTTGGTGTCCTTCTCCTGTGCCTTGATGCGCCGACGCAGGAAGTAACCTGCCATGCAGACCAAAACCCCACCCATCTCTAAAACCAGCACAGTAGAGTTATGAATGTTCGACACCAGAAGAAGTTCCCAGGCCACAAGCATGGCTAATAAGCCCAGCAATATCAATATTATTGCAGCTATTTTCTGAATAATGATCTTATCCCGGTTCATATCCAACCTTGCTAGAGCTTTTCCCTGGATATGAACATTTGCCAGCAGGCTGGAAATCTCCACCTATCGAGTCAGGCTCCTTGCCTTCTAAACATTCTCTCCAACCAGCTTATCCCAAACAGCAGTGATGCAGAGACGGCCATGCCCAGCAGGGGATGGCTCTGGCCGAATAGGATCGCAGTGATGCCTCCACCCGCCAGTGCCGCCAGAGCCCCGGATGATGTAAGCCCCAGACGCTCCTTATAAAAGCCGGCTATAACCGGCAAGAGCAGCCCGCTGGTGAAAACGGTATAGGCCATCATCAGCGTCTTGATGATTCCGGGCATGGAGACAGCCAGGGCCAGAGCGGACAATCCTATTATCGCCACAGAAATCCGGGAGACGGCCATCAGTCTATGTTCACCGGAATTGGAAAACGCCTTTCGGAATATATCCAGAGTAAAAATGGAGGCAGCAGTCATGAGGCTGGTGTCCGCCGAGGACATGAATGCGGCAAGCATGGCCGCTGCCACCAGACCTTGGAGAGCCGGCGAGAGAAGTCCGGTCATGAGCAGGGGAATAGCCTCTTCCGGAGATGCGGCAGGGTAAAGGCTGTGGGCGAAGATTCCCAGGGATGTGATAATAAAAGCCAGTGGGATGAGAATCAGCGCCGATATCGCCGCAGATGCTCTCGCCTCCCCGGGACTGTGAGCAGAAAGCATGCGAGAGTGCATATCCGGTCCCACCAGATAGGCCGAGCCGACAACTACCAGCATGGTGAGAACATCCCAGCCTCCCATCTGGGGGGAGGTGGGAAAGCTCTGACCGGAGAGCAGTTCGGGCCCGGCAGCCTCCCATGCACTGGTGAATAGGACGATCATGCCCGCCAGTATTATCAAGAGCTGCACCAGGTCGGTTTTGATAACCGAGCTCTGTCCTCCGTGCATGGTGTAGAGCACAAAGACGGCCGCACATGCGGCCATGAACAGCGTCTGATCGCCGCCTAATACTGCGCCCAGCACCTTTCCAGAGGCCTGGATCTGCACGGCAACAACGCCAATCCAGGAGATGACTATGAGCACTGCTGCAGCGCACCTGGCCCTCTGGCCATAAAATGTGCCCACCAGCTCGGGCAGGGTGTAGCAGCCGGTTTTCCTCACCCTGCCGGCAAAGAGAACCGCCAGAACCAGAAGCCCTGCCGTGCCCGAGAGCATCCACCACGCACCGGGCAGGCCGCTGCTGAACCCTATCCCGGCCATGCCCAGGGTGGAAGAGGCGCCGATTATGCTGGCACAGAAGGTGCCGGTAAGATAGACCAGTTTTATGCTCCGTCCCGCCAGATGGAAATCCTCCAGTCCTTTTATGCGACGGCGAAAAGCGCCTATGGCAAGAACGACTATCAAGTAGGCAGCAATGACAAGGGCAGAATCGTTCATGATCTATCCCTCCTTTATTGTAAACTAATAATCAGAAAAAAGGTTGACAAAATAAAAGGCTTTTGCTAAGGCAGCTGTATGGTTCCCACCACCCTCAGCTTTCCGCCTTCGGGATAGGTCAGGACGGCCCTGGTCCCCGGCCGGTAGACCAGCATCTTGTCCAGCTTCAGCTTGAGGTCCATCTCATGCCAGTCTTTTTCTGACGTGGCCGCCTCCACCCGGGCAGGAACCTGCTGCATCCAGTGGCCGATATGGAGGACCATGCCCTCTTTCAGCGGTGCCGGCCAGTACTTGACCAGCTTTGCTTTAGCCTGCAAGGCTGAGACCTGCTTTATGGTCTTGTCATTGGTGAGTATGGTCCCTCGATCCAGATCTTCTACCTCAATTCCCTTGAGAGCTATGCCTGTCCGCTCACCGACGCCCGCTGTATCGAAGTCCTGATCATGCTTCTGGATGGAGCGCACCTGTGCCGTTTTCTCTCCCGGCAGTACCATAAGCACATCATGCTTCTTAAGGCTCCCCTCGGCCAAGGAGCCCAGCACCACAGTGCCTATGCCCCGCACATTGAAGAAATGATCCACCGGCAGGGTTCCCGTTGCTGCATCCTGAGGCGAGATGACTTTAGCCGCATCTTCCAATAATCTCTCCCTCAGCAAGTTCTTATCCTCTTCTATGAACTCATAGCCATCGACCACAGTTCCCTTGATCAGGGGCGCTATCTGCTCGCGAGAGATATAATTCTTCAGGATTACAATCCCTTCCCTGAGGCCGATGCAGTCCAGCATGATCACAATCTCTCCAAAGGCGGGATTGATCTGATCGACTATGAGCAGGGCCTTCTGAGCCATGGATACGGCATAATAGAGAGGGGCAAGCCTTTCCGGGAATCTGGTAGGCTCTATAAAAGTGACCGTCGTATCTGCCTTTTTCAGGTTATAAAATGTGAGATCGCTGGCAGTGCCCTTCTTTCCCAGATCCTTGCTATAATCAGGGGCACCGAGAACTGCCACATTGAGATTTGCCATAGGCATGGGAATTCTCAAGAGGGTAATAGGCTTTGCGGTGGCCGAAAATCCCCACTTTATTTAGGAGACGAGCACAGGAAGAATTGCATGTGCGGCGCAGATTTATCCGATCTTGGAGAGGAAAAGCCGGATGAAAGAGACAAAAATTGGAGACAGAACCGACCGGGATCTGAGGTGATGGGGGAAAGTCAAAGCCAGGCCTAGGGGCAGTTCTTTACTGAAGTTGAAAGAGTTTTTTAAAAAGATATTTATCCTTATCGATCGTTGTAATATCAATTTTCAGAGTGACAGAGGAAGTGAATATATGCTCAGTTCAAAAGAGATGGAAGACATGGGGAGAGCCATAGAGCAGATCGGTGCAGCCAAGGCCTGCATAACCGGGCCTATAATCAAGGAGACCAAGAGGATTGTGCTGGAGAATGGATTGGACGCTGCAGAACTCTATGCATCTCAGCTTGCCGGTACAGACGAGAACATTGAATTATTGCGTATCATAAAGATATTCAGAAAGAATAATCTGAGCGAAAAGGCCATTGCTCAGGTTCTGGACAATATCGATGTTATTGAATCCGGCAAATGGTGATTTTTATTTAATATTTTAATTTTTTAGATTGATTCATTTCCCTCTAATTCATTGCA
>CALMJN010000260.1 GCA_937864385.1 uncultured Methanosarcinales archaeon
TGAGCACAGGAGGAGCGTGGATCTCGGGATCTATCCTCAATAGATTGGTCACCTTATCAGTGTACGTCCGGACATCCTCGCCCTGCTCGTAGGAGTCGAAGAAAAGCTCCATGCTCAGGGTTTCAAGGTTGCCCCTGGTGAACTGAAGGATAGGCGATTCCTGGCCAGGAACATTGATGCTGGCAAACTCGTTGCTCTTTTCCATGGTATACTCGGAGGGATAAAAGAGCACAGGCACTTCCTCCCTCATTGTGCCGCTCGCATCCAGGACATGGATCATTGCTTTCTTCAGCTCCGGAGATGCTGCGGATTTAGCCAAATATGCCCCTCCTTTCTCTTTCCACCTTCAGCTTCCTCTCGATGATCGCACAGACCCTGTCAGATATGCGGTTCAAATTGAGGGAGTCTAAATCGGAGGCTTTAAGGCCTGGATCAGGCTCTTTTAAGCCCCCTTCGATCATCAGATTCTTCTTGGTCAACTGAAACACAGGCCTGCTCAATTCCTCTGTTATTGAATGGCTGATTGCAAGCCTCGCTTGATTTTGGGCCCTACCTGCATAAGTTCCGCCCTTATTGACAGCCCCATTTTCTAGGAATATCATATTCGATGATCTCGAATCCGGTGAGTTGGCGAAGGCTTCTCCTTTCGAGACTGCAAAGTTTTGGACACCATCTTCGATCGCGGTAGATACGTCTCTTGTTGCCTTTATAACCGTCTTAATAACCGGTTTTCTCTTATGATCCCATAGGATATTGGGCGAATTACCAGTCACCGGCCTTTGCAGGTTCTGCCGTAAAAGGTCTCCATTCTCTTGATACCGGTAGTTCATCAAAAGTGCGGCTTCCTTCAGACGGGCTCCAACTGGCAAGCCTGAAACGCTCAGCCCAGGGATGATTCCTGCGAGATGAAGTGATGATAAGGCTAATGCATCAGCCTTTGGCTCTATTGGGCTCGGTTGAACTCTGGATTGCGACGATGACACCAATCTCAAGCTCGACGAAGTCCCTGCATCCCCATCAGTTTGCAGCCTTTGTGTCATGGGAACAGGCCAAAGCCGAGTACACATCCAAGGAATCTTAATGAATCCACAGGACGGCCTCGATTGACTTTGGCGAAACAAGTAAACTTGAGAGATTCCCTTTCCTTTCTCATATTGCAGCTCCAAAATAGCCTTACCCTTTTGGACCATATGGGCCAAGTGGGCTATGTCCTGTCGATCTTTATCCAGATTGGGAAGCGATCTATTGAGCTTAATCAGGATCGGTTCAATTCTTATAGGAACATTTACGGCCCATTTAGCTGCCATGCACATGATCTCGTATATGGAAGATCTGGATTTTTCAATCGAGAGCCACAATGATCGAGATGCAAAAACCAGCTCCAAAGCACCGAATCGCCTTTGAGAGATCCTCTTAGATATCACGGAAGGAGGCTCTATGCTTGAGACAGGCCATCCCGAATATCTGGCCGTTACCCTCGAAGAGAACTCCCTCGAAATAATCTCCATTTCCGCTCCAGAAAAATGTTTAGCTCATGTCCTGACGAATCCGTTATGAGCCAGCTCAAGGGCTTCGATGGCTACTGCGCTGCTGTCCGCCCTCATCTCGGGCCCTGTCCACCTCACGGGATAGGCATCAATAAAGGACCACATCCATATCACTGAACCCACCTCATCCAGCAGCATAACATAGATACCCCTGCGTGTCAGCATGCCGCGGACTACATCCTGGTACCACTGCCACAGCAATGTGGAGTCTGTAATGCCCCTTTTCAAAACGAGATTGGGGTACTTGGTGATCTTGGGAAGCTTGTGAACATGGTGGTTAACTCCTCCCTCCCGAACTTCCTCGAACTCGGTCTCGGCCTGAAGCCCTGAGACCTCAGAAAATCCGCCTACAATCAGTCCCTCGATCTCCACCAAAAACCTGAATCCAAGGTATGGATCGGCTCTAGCAGCCAAGGGCATTCAGACATCATCCTTTGGAAATTTCATTTCGCCTCCTATTGATCTTCGAGATCTCCTCGCACCACCGCCTCCTATCGCGGTGCTCCATCTCCAATATCTCCTCATGACTCCATTTGAAATGGTATGCGATGAAGGCTACCTCCTCGTAGATCCTTTCGAGGGGGTAGCCCTCTATTCCCCCGGATTCATCTC
>CALMJN010000261.1 GCA_937864385.1 uncultured Methanosarcinales archaeon
AAACATCATACCGTTCATAAATTCAATTCTCATGATAGAGCTTCCTTACGTCAGCAGGAACCTGGCCTGCAAATCGGCCAATCCTTAAAGGAGATCTCTTCCATCTATCCGGTGGTAAATGTCTATGACAAGGCGGAGGAGACCAGCTCTGCCATAGATGCCTATTGGTGTGAGTGCGGACTGGGACTCTCCGAGATGGGACAGTTCCGGGATGCTCTAACATCTTATGATAAGGCTCTGCAGATAAACCCGCGCTCCTATAATGCTCTAAAGAACAGAGCTAATGTCCTGTATAGAATCGGCAGATACGAGGAGGCTGTCAGCGACTTTGAGAATGCCCTAAAGGTAAATCCAAGTCTCATAGATGCCTGGCAGGGCCTGGGCAATGCTTTGAGCAAGCTAGGCCGATATAAAGAGGCAATATCAGCTTATGAGAGCTGTCTCGAGATAAATGCCTCTTTCATAGATGCCTGGGTGGGAAGAGGTGTGGCTCTGGGCAATCTGCATTGCTATCAGAAAGCGGCAGAGTCCTTCGACAAAGCTATTGAGATCAATCCCAACCTCAAAGAAGCCCTTTATGGCAAATACCTGGCTTTGCAGCAGACTAAAGCCGGCGATGAGCTGGCCCTGATAAATGAGCAGATAACGGCGATGAAAGAGTCCATGGCACCGCTATCCATTCCCGCCCCAGGAAGCTCATCCGGAAGCTTTCCGGTTCCAGTAAGAGATGATTTTGCTGCCTATTTTCTGAAGACGGGCTCAGAACATTATAAGAATGGTAGTCTGGAAGACGCCGCCTATTACTACAAGAGGGCCACATCCGTAAGCCCCCTGGCACCAGAAGCATGGTATGAGCGGGGCCTGGCACTGTTTAAGTTGGGCAGCTATGAGGAGGCGCTTGAATCCTTTGCCGCTGCCCTTAAGCTGGATGAGAATTATATTGATGCCTGGAACAATAAGGGAGTGGCACTGGACAAGCTGGGAAGGTATGAAGAGGCCATTGAATGCTACGAAGCCATCTTAAAGGTCAAACCCTGGGATACCAGAGCCTGGCAGAATGAGGGGCTGCTACAGAGAAAGCTCGGCCAGTACCAATCAGCTTTTATCTGCTTTGACAATATCACCAAGATCGAGCCATCCAGCTTCTCCGGCTGGTGCGCCAGAGCGGAGGTGCTCTACAAGTTCCTGGGCCGGCATGATGAGGCCATAGAGTCGTACAACAATGCCCTCCAGATCGATCCCGGCAACAGCTCCATATGGTTCGACAAAGGAGTATGCTTCTATGAGCTGGGCCGCTACAGCGAGGCCCTTTCCAGTTATGACAAGGCCATTGAGCTGAATCCTCATAGATCCAAGTTCTGGAATAACAAGGGGATAGTCCTCAAGAGGCTGATCCGCTACAAGGAGGCCATAAAATGCTTTGACAAAGCCAGAGAGCTGGATGAGAACAATGCATCCTCCTGGTATAACCGAGGACTAACCCTGGATGAGATGGGCCAGTATGAAGACGCGGTGAGATCTTTTGATAAAGCCCTGGAGCTTGACCCGGAGAGTGCCGATGCCTGGAACAATCGGGGAGTATCTCTTAAAAATCTGGAGCTATATGATGAGGCCATCAAATCCTTTGACAACGCCATAGCCATCAATCCCAACTATGCTATGGCCTGGAACAATAAGGGCAATGTGCTGCTCGCTCTGCACAGATACAATGATGCTGTGGACTGCTTTGAGAGAGCTACGGATATAGATCCCGACTATTTCGATGCCTGGAACAATAAAGGCAATGCCCTCTCTCAATTGCAGAGCTATGAAGATGCCATATGCTCTTACGAGAAGGCCATTGAGATAGATTCCTGCGATACCAAGACCTGGTTTAATGAGGGGCTGGCATACATCAATTTGGGTCGATATGAATGGGCGATAGAATGCTTTGATGAGGTCTTGGAGATCGATCTGTCCTTTATTCCGGCCTGGATCTACAGGGGAATTGCTCTCAACCGACTGAGCAGATACGAAGAGGCTCTGGCCTCATTCGAGGAGGCCCTGGAAATAAATACCTCGGATCCTGCCGCCTGGCATTTCAAGGGAGAGGTTCTCTGCAAGCTGGGGCTCAAAAAAGAGTCGGATGATGCCCTGTCCAAGGCGGCGGCGCTGGGCTGGAAGTTTGAGGTTGCCCTGCATTAAATGCTAAAAGGCAACAAGGCGTCTTAATCACTGTCCACGCCCAGAGTTCGGAATGCTAGGCTAAGACTGTGCTCTAGGCTTGAAAAGGATCCGTCCCATCAAGAAAAAGATGCCTGGATATCTTCCCTATCACATCTCCAGCTCATATGTAACAATAACATATGATGTAACATCGACCATTTCTTTTCCGGAGGATTCCAAGACTCCTCCATAAAAGTCTTCAGGATATTCATAGTCGGAGATATTCAAAACCTGGCCCAGGCGCAGGCCCTCAAAGGCAGCCATCTGCTCTGCATCGGCCCTGGCATTGGCCACTGCCTTATCCCTGGCCCGGGATTGCGCAGCTGTGGAATTAAAGAGACCATAGCCTGCCACATAAGCGCTGGCCCCGGCAGACTCTGCCGCATCCAGCAGCTGATCAATCCTGGCCTTCTCCGTGCTGTTTAGCTTCACCATTGCCGACAGCGTCAGTGCCGTGGCCTGCATGCTGCTATTGTCGCAGACCGTCTTGTTGTTTATGGTTTGACAGATCTCTCTTCTGGAAGAAGCACTGGAGAGAGCGGCTGAATCGTCTCTGTTGATATCCCCATCTTTTATCCCTGCCGCCTTCAGAGCCTCTATCGCCTTATCCATAGTCTGGCGGACTGCCACCTGGTCCTGGCTCATATTTCCACTGCCGCTGGACGCGGATACTATGATGGTTGTGGTATCTGCCGGAACCGAAACCGTTCCCACGCCTTCCACGGGCAGGATAGGGTCCATTCCCGCCGCCTGAATGGCAAGGCAGCCTGCCAGTATTATTGCCGCTATCAAAGCTAATCTCTTCATCTGATCCCCATGAGTTATCTGTCATCTGAAGATATTTGAATAGCTCCCTCAATTGGCAGCGGCAATAGCAATTTTGCTTTTTGCCGGCGAAAAACAATCACTGCCGTGATGCAGCGCAACAGATCTTTTCATTTTCTGCATGTTCTGCAAAATTTGAAATAGATCTTAAGCAAAGGTTGTATGCAGGTGAAATGCAGTGAAATTTGAAGACACCGAGAAAGCTCAACCGGACAAAAACGCCATCTTTCAATCTGATTCCGGACCTGGCAATCTCACCATAGAGCCGGTGGCGGGAAGAGAGAATAAAACCGGGAAGCAGGATCTAGGTGATATCTTCTCACAAGCCCTGGAGATCTATCGCCACAATCCCATCCTGATCGTTCCCTCCCTCGTTCCCGTATCTGCATTGGTCCTGGGAATGCTGATCTTTGTCGGCTACCTGGGGCTGATGGCCATATTCGCCGACGGCGGCTTTCTGGCGCTCTCCTTTTTGGCCTCTCTATTGCTGTTTGCGGTATTGATGGTGGTTCTCATCTTTCTGGCAGAGGGAGCGAGCATAGAGATGATCCGCCAGGCATCTATGGGTGATGCCGCGGACCTATCTACTGCCTGGAAGAGCACCAGGAAAAACTTGGAGCCTCTGGTTCTCACCTCCATACTGGCGGGAATAATGATTGCACTGGGATATGCCCTCTTCTTCATACCGGGATTGATTCTCAGCTTCGCCTTTTACTTCATAACCCAGGTGGTCATGATTGATGGAAGGTCGGGCTTGGAGGCTCTGAAAGCCAGCTATAGATTTGTGGAGGCAAATCTCTCCGACTGCCTGATAGTGGTGCTGGCCTCCTTGGCCATCAGCGCAGTGCTGCACTCTGTACCCGTCATCGGCCCCCTGCTTGGGCTCATATCTCTGCCTTATATCTATGCCCTGGCCACATTGCTTTACCTCGATCGCCGCTCAGACGGGAAGAGTCCACAAGAGACGCAGGGCGAGAGGGTGGAGATTGACTGAAGGAAAATCAGAATGGCGATGAGGGCTGAGACAGCTGTAAATCCCTGTTTCAACCATTATCTTTAATTTCAGTTCTGACAAGGCTGCTGCCATGAGCAAAATCGGAAAGGCGATTCGGCTGGAACGCATCCTGGATCGCAAGACGCACAGGACGGTCATTGTGCCCATGGATCATGGCATATCCGTGGGCCCCATCGCCGGCATCACCGACCTTCCCACCACTGTGGACAAGGTGGCAGAGGGAGGAGCCAATGCAGTTTTAGGACATATGGGGCTGCCCCTGCACGGCCATCGGGGCTACGGGCGCGATATCGGACTGATAATTCATCTCTCGGCATCTAGCTCCCTCGGACCCGATCCCAATCACAAGGTTCTGGTAACCGAGGTGGAGGATGCTATAAGAGTGGGCGCGGATGCGGTGAGCATCCATGTCAACGTAGGCGCCGAGGATGAGGCGGAGATGCTGCATGATCTGGGCAGAGTGGCCCGCACCTGCGATCTGTGGGGCATGCCGCTGATTGCTATGATGTATCCCCGCGGCTCGAAGGTTAAGAGCGAGCACGGCGTGGAGTATGTCAAGCTGGCAGCTAGAATAGGCTCAGAGCTGGGAGCGGATATCATCAAGACCAACTACACTGGATCACCGGATACCTTCCACGAGGTGGTTGAGGGATGCAGCGTGCCGGTGGTGATCGCCGGAGGCCCAAAGGTGGACACAGAAATGGATCTGCTTGGGATGGTTTATGATGCAATAGCAGTGGGAGGAGCTGGCGTTGCCTTCGGCAGGAATATCTTCCAGGCAGAAAACCCCACCCTCTTGGTCAAGAAGCTCTGCTCCGTGGTTCATTTGGGCTATACCGCAGAGGAGGCGGCGAAGATCGTCTAGACGATCTTCGAACTTATTTTAATTGAGAAA
>CALMJN010000262.1 GCA_937864385.1 uncultured Methanosarcinales archaeon
CCCGCCACAACTCCTCGCTGGTCAGCCAGCCCATGCCCTGAATGAAGCCGCCCTCCTTATAGAATTTCATTATGGCCGACTGCTTATAAAGCAGGCCATATCCATCGCCGGTCCTGAAGCGCACTCCATTGTACTCCGGAGGATTGTGGGAAGCAGAGATATAGGCGGCTGCTTTAAGCTTCTGTCTGCTGGTAATGAAGCTGATAACGGCGATGGGAATGACGCCGTAGCTGTAGACGCTGCAGCCGGTGCCGAGAAGCCCTTCCAGAAATGCCTTCTGCAAAGACGGCCCACTGATTCTGGTATCTCTTCCCAGGGCGACGGCGCCTCCTCCGGCAAATGAGCCGAAGGACTGGCCGACTCTTCTCACCAGATCTTCCGTAAGCTCGGTGCCGTAAACGCCCCGAACATCATAAGCTCTAAAGACGGTCACAGAATATAATTAGCCAGATAGCTTAAATTATTTTCTGCCTAAGAAAAGCAGTTCAGAGCTCATAGCACATCCAGCTGATCTATTATCCTGGCTGGCTTCCCATCGGACTCCAGCCGCTTGATTTTCTCCGAAGTCGGGTTCAGGGTAGCAAAGCTCCCGCCAAAAAAGCCACCAGCGCCACCGCCATTCCTTTCTTCAGCGCCTTCTGCGCTCCCGTGGCATCAGCTTGCAGGATCTTCTTCACCGATAATAGAAAGAGTATATCAGCCACTGCTACCACCGCCAGATATCCCTTCCCTAGCGGGGGAAGAAAGCTGAGAGCTATAGCGGTCAAAGCGAATCCAGCGGCCAGGGCCCGGGAGATCCGCTCTCCGGCCAGTATGGGCAGGGTTCGGGCCCCTCCGGCTACGTCCCCGGCCATGTCCTCTATGTCCTTGGCTATCTCCCGGCTCATGCTCACCAGAAAGGAGAGAAAGAATGGTATGAGATTGGCCAGGAGGCCCTGCATTCCCACCGCTGCGCCGCCAAAAAGGAAGGTCGAACCGGTCAGGAAGGCCACGGTGATGTTGCCTGAAAGAGGCATGGCCTTGAGGTTTCGGGCATAAAGAAAGAGCAGAGCGGAGTTGCAGGCGGCCAGAATCAGGCAGATGGGGTTGATCCACCAGGCAAGAAGGCAGCCGGCTATAAAGAGGGCCACAGAATAGCGGAATGCTGCTGGTGGGGATATCCTGCCGCTGGGAATGGGCCGGGCGGGACGGTTGATGGCATCTATTTCTCGATCGTAATAGTCGTTGATGGCGTTTCCCGCTCCGGTCACAAGAAAAACAATGATGAAGATGAGCGCGGCAGGCTCTAACTGCATCCCTCCCGCCAGGGCCAGGCCGATCATGGCCGCCGCTGATGCCATCAGGCAGTTGAATGGCCGCAAGATCTCCCAGAATGCTTTCAAGGGTTTTGCCTCTGATGCGCTATAATGAAGTCTGTTCCGGACAGAGAACAGACAGTATTCTGGCTTAAGTAGATGTCTATGTTGCGGTACCGATAGTTCATCGGGCATGAACCGAGAACCGCTCTGGACCATGAAATGGGCCACTGTCTGCATCATAAA
>CALMJN010000263.1 GCA_937864385.1 uncultured Methanosarcinales archaeon
TTCAATTGGGCCACGTCCTTTCAGACATGGAAATGAGCATGGCCCATAAAAATTTGTTGGCACTCCGAAAAGGTTTCAATTGGGCCACGTCCTTTCAGACATGGAAATAGCGGCATATTTTAGCCGCTCACTGCTCTTGACAGAGTGTTGATTTCGGCGAACCCTGTCAACTTGACGAGAACTGCCGGAGAGATAGACACTCATTTCAGACATAACCGCTATCAAGTGCCCCTCGGCGAGCCTCGTCAACTCTACAGAGATATTACGAATGTGCGTATGTCGTCTCGGAAGTTTTCGTAATATTGGGCTCACTGATAGCCCTCAAACCTCCCGGACCCACTTGCATCTTATTGCAGCTTCATTCTATAATAACTTTTTCTTCTCGCCCGTTTTCTTTTGGATGCACCCCCAGAAATTCAATCCGCTCCCCCACTCTGCCCTCTACCGGACCCATGTCGATTATCATGATTCTATCCTCCTTCTCATCTATCAGATCCATGAGGGCTGAAGCCATCTCCACCCGGCCCAGGCGGGTGAGATCGCAGCGGAAGACGGAGTAATGCACAGGCTCTCCAAAGCCTTTCATGGCCCGGTGAACCCGACACAGCCTCTTTTGGTTTCGAATATCGTAGCTCACAATATAGCAATACTGCCCGCTCAAGTCTTCTCACCTCGATATGAAGACGGGATACTCCTTCAGCTCCCCGGACAAAACTCTGGCCAGGAGACGGGCCTGCACCTCCATCGTCCTTCTGTAGCTGACCTTATAGCCGAAGATGGGATGATTGATCTCCGTCTGTATCCTGCGCTCATATCCGGCTATAACCTTCTTCTTGCCCTCGGGAGTCAAGGATATGCCGATTCCTGCTCTTATGAAGTCTCCTGCCGTCAGCTCCTGGTTATTGAGAAGAGAAAACGCCGTAGCATCGGCTATCACCGGCCGGAACTCCTCCATCAGATCCAGGGCCAGAGCAGGCCGGCCATATCGCGGCTGGTGATAAAAGCCGAGATAGGGATCGAAGCCCACCGCCAGCGCTGTGGAGAAGAGCTCCTTGACCAGTACGCCGTAAAGATAAGAGAGAGTGGCATTCACCGGATCTTTGGGCGGCCTCTTGTTCCTGTTCTGGAAAGAAAAGCCCTGGTCGCCTTTAAGAGACGCGCCCAGGCCCTGGAAGTAGATCTCCGCCGCCGCTCCTTCCAGCCCCAGCAGGCTGCTCTGGCTTTCTGCCCTCTCCACCTCCGAGGATATCCTCTCCAGGGAGCAAAGGGCCTCCTGGTTGGCGGAGGCCCCCTTTTTGCGCAGCAGATGGCGGCAGTTATTGACCTTGCCGTAGATCATGCGCCTGGCAAGGGAAAGCGACCGCTTTTCATCGTCCGCCCACTGGAACTGCTTGATCCGGAGCAAGACATTCTTGTGGCTCGTCCCCTGGCAGATCCCCAAAAACCAGCCCCCGTGGGAGAAGTGCAGCACCGGAACGCCTCTATTCATCAGCTCCACCATGGCCGCAGTGGTGACCTCCACCCCGCCGTAAAGGCAGAGCTGGGAGACGGCCCTGATCCGGGCCTCATTGATCTTGCCCTGATCATGGGCCCAGATCTCCAGCCGCTCCCCCCGCTTGCGAACAGTCTTGCCCTGGCCCACCACATAGACGGGCACGGCGTCATCCCTGGCCGGCAGAAGCATCCTGATCTTCTCACCTTTCTCCTCCACCCCAACCACCTCAGCCTGCGGCATCCCCTCAGACTGCATCTGCTGCAGAAGTGCGACCTCATCGGGCAGGCATACGCCCGCCAGAGCGCAGCGGTCGCATCGCGAGGAAGCCTGCAGGGGCGGGGGCGTCTCGCCCCGCTCCAGGGCAAGGCGCAGGGAAGAGAGGAGGGCCTCGGCTCTGGTCATCAGGGGCTGGTCGAATGCAACCGCCGCTCGCTCCCGGGAGCCGATGTAGTAGACCATGCCCTCCCGGCAGGAAAAGCCATTCTCCCGCAAGGCCAGGCACTGGGCGGCCAGCTGCATCAGATGGGGCTCATAGGGCCCCTCCGGCCTGGCCTCGCCCCGCTTGTACTCCACCGGTGTCACGCTATCCCCATCCCCCTCCAGGAGATCGATCCGGCAGCATACCCCCGCCTGCGGGGCGTCCAGGGATACGGAGCGGGCGTGGAAGGGCCGGAAGCCCTCGGGAACGGCATCCTGCCCAGCATCGATCCAGCGGTGCTCCAGCCGGCCTTCGGCGAGGGCGGCGCTGTCGGCGAACTCGCCCTGAGCGAACTGGGCGAACACCGGAAGGTCGAGCGTGCTGGCGCCAGACCCGGCGCTATAGGTCAGGCTCAGGGACATCTGGCTGGCGCCCGAGGTGTTGTCGGTCAGCCGGATCACGCCGCTGTCCAGGGTGGCCGTCGCGGTCCCGCCAAATGCCTCCTCGATCTCCTGGAGCAGCCGGTCAAGCGTGGTGTTCGCCGTCAGGGCAACGGTCTGGCTGACGGCGGTGCCGTCGTGCCGCTGAACCCGGGCTTCCCGGTCGAGCGTACGCGCCAGATGATCGAACTGGCCGAGGCGTCGGCGCTGGTGGTCGATGCCGCGGGTGAGGCTGCGCTGGAGAGGCTGCTGCCGGTCTTGAGCCAGCCGCTGGTGGTGGTGCTCGACGACGCATCGACGGCTACCGCTCTGGCGACGAAGTGGCCGCACCAT
>CALMJN010000264.1 GCA_937864385.1 uncultured Methanosarcinales archaeon
CTGGTCCCAGCATCCGCCTGGAGCACCTCCACAAATACGTCTATGACCGATCGGGGAAAGAAGCTGGTGAGAATAACAGGCTCTAAAGCCTCCCGGCTCACCTTGGACAGCTCATAGGACCTTCTGTCCGGCCCGGGCCGCTTTCTCTCCTCTACTGAAAACGAGGCCATGTTGTATCTGTATCTCACAATGGCCCGGGTGACCTCCTGCAGATGCCTGGGATGCACCTCTCTGGGCCCGTACACCGCAGCTATAACCTTGTTTCCTCCCATCTCGATGTAGCATGAGCCGTCTGCTCTGGCCAGGACTCCCACCTCGATCTTCACCGGCCGGAGCTCATCCGCCCTCCGGCCATCCAGGCGCAGTCCGTCCTTGAAAAATGATATATCAGTCTCATCCATAGCGATCAACTTCTGGCCCCTTTCTCCTTCTTCAGGTACGCCACAACCCGGTCCGTGAGACCGCTGGTGTGGGCCTCCTTCTCAATCAGGCTTATGGTCTTTAAGGCCAGATCCGTATCCTCTGCGCCTCCCTGAACCCAGATCCTTCCGTTCTGGCCCACGAAGATGCTGCAGTTCAACTCTTTCTTCAGCATGCCGATCATGGATCCGCCCTTGCCGATCAGCCTCGGAACCCGGGTATGGCTTATCTCCACCACTCTCCCGGCCCTTATCAGCCCCAGCTTGCGGTCGTTTAATGTGAGTTCCACCTTCATGGTGGGGTCCACATCTTTCACCCTTGCCATGATAGAGCTGCCGATATGAAGGTGCTTGGACATCTCCTCTGACTCAATCCTCTTGGGAAACTCGGAGATATGCAGCAGCCCGTCGTAGGGCGAGTTTACATCCACGATCCAGTTGGAGAAGGTGATATCCTTCACCACTCCGATGACGTTATCCCCCGATCCGGGCACATACTTGCCCGCCAGAGGTATGACATTTATCTTATCCCTAAAGTTCGCAAGGCCATACAGCAAGGAATAAACGCTCCCATCGCGGATATAAGTCCCCTCGCCCGACCTCTTGGCATCCTCAGAGAGAAGATCACCCGGCACTACCACCTTGCGATCCATTTCGTTTTCGACTCCCGAATTCAATGCTTGAGAAGCTTCGTCTCCGCTTCTCCTCTGGTCAGACGGTTGATCAGGGCGTAGAATTCCGTCTGCATGCCTGCCGGTATCTGGACCACTCCGATCCAGGCTCCGTTGTTCTGCCACGCCTCCCGATTGAGCTTGCCAAAGGCGGCGACTTCGCCGTAGGCTTTGGGAGCATATTCCGGTGGTATTTTAACCGCCACCTCCACCTCCTCGAACCGGATGGGGATGAGCGGCCGGATGGCCTTCATGGCTATCTTGACCAGCTCATCTGTGGACTTGGTGGGGTCGATGTTGACCCTAGCCTCGGTCATGGCCTGGTCTATCCTCCCCGGCGGATGAGGGGTCTTGGTCTGGGGGTTGATGGCATTTCTGGCTATGATCTCTATGACCTGCCTGCGCTTGTTCTCTATGAACTGCTTGCGCTGCTCGGCAGTGAGGCTTATCTCGCCCTTCTTGATGATGGTCTCGGCGATTGTCAGAACCTGGGTGGTCCCGAAGGCCTTTTGAAGATCCTCTTCCGGGCTCCGGTCGCCTCGAGAGGCATTCTCGAAGATATCCTCCACCGCCAGGATCTCCTCCAGGTTGACGCTATCTCCCCGCTTCAGGGCCAGGGCTCCGTCCGGGTCCACCAGGACCTCGAATGTGGTCCCGTGGGTCTTGAGCCGGGCGGGAACTGCGTCATCCAGTCTGACCATCCCTATGCCTCTCCTTTGTCTCCCTCACTTTTATCGGCAGCTACATTGCTTTTCATCCGCTCTACATAAGCGGCAACCTCGCCTTCAGTTAATTTGTAGAACTTCCTGTCACCGAGCTTTATGATTCCGATCTCGGTTGTGGCCGCCTCCACCTTGCCCTCGGCAGCCTTGTAGAGCGCCTCCAGGCCCAGGAGAACGGCCTCATCCATCTCCAGGTCTTCCCTGTACTTTTCCTCGAAGACCTCCATAACCGCCGATCGGCCCGCCCCTATTCCTGTGGCCTTGTATTCCAGCAGGGCCCCGGAGGGGTCGGTCTCAAAGAGCCGAGTCCTGTCCTCCTCCGCTCCGATGATGAGCAGAGCCGTGCCGAAGGGGCGCACACCGCCGTACTGGGTGTACTGCTGCTTGAAGTCGCAGATCTTCTTGGCCAGTGCCTCCACTCCAACGGGCTCGTCATAGACCAGGCGATTGATCTGGCTCTCTACTCTGGCCCGGTCGATGAGGACCCGGGCGTCTGCCACCAGGCCGGAGGTGGCGGCTCCGATGTGACTGTCTATCTGAAAGATCTTCTCAATGGACTTGGGCTCCATGAGCCGGCTGGTGATCCTCTTGTCCACCAGCACTGCCACGCCGTCCTTGGCCTTGATGCCCACGGCGGTGGTGCCTCTTCTTACTGCCTCGCGGGCATACTCAACTTGAAATAATCTGCCGTCAGGGCTGAATACGGTGATCGCCCTATCATAACCCATCTGCGGTGCCATCTGCATCCTCGTGTCCTCCACATAAATCCAAAGAGGTCAGCCCCAGGAATCGGGCGCTTGACCCTGCGCTCTTATAGCGGTCGTCCGGACAGAGATCGACTTTTACACCATGAGTGCGAATAATACACCCGGAAATATCCTTTCGCTCGATTCTTCTTCCGTCGCTTTCAAAACTTAGTTTAACCAGTCTTGGTAAATACTTTTCTCTGGCCGATTTGATTGTCCCCGAGACCCCTTTTGTGCGTATGGCCGCCTTTATGCCCCGGACGGATGAGACGGCTGCCAGCGCCGCTCTGGTCTCCTTTAGGTGAAAATGAGAGAAGCGGATGAGGCCGACCTGGCCGTCGAAGGATATCAGCCGGAGGCGATTGGCCGCAGCCCCGCTATCGCCGAAGAGGGAGAGCTGGGAGGAGGCGATCTCGCCCATGAGATCTCTGGACTGGACCATCCCGGAGTCATCCTCCGACTCCAGCACGAACACCATATATCTTCTCCTCTGGCGCAGCACGGGAAGCCTGCTTCTCATAGGATCTCAACCCCCGGCCCAGCCCAATTTCTGCGATTTAGCTCGAGCAGCCTTCCTGGCAGGCTCAGGGCCTCCCTGGCCTCATCGGCCTCAAAGCCCGCCACCCCGGCCAGGGCCATCAGCTCCCGGGGGGAGCGCAGATCCAAATGGGAGGCGGCTCCGGCGGTTATAACCGGGCGGATGTGGAACTTTCTGACCAGCTCCAGGTTATGGCGAAGGGCCTCCATCCACCGAGCCCGGTTATGGCCCCTTAAATGAATCAGGGGCGAGAGGTCAAAGCCTATAGCCACCTGGTTCTGGGCCGCCGCTCTGGCTGCGGCTATGCCCAGGGGATGGCGGACATCGCAGGGATGGAGGAGCAGGTCCACATGGGGATCCTCACTGGCCATGCGTATGACCTCCTCCGAGCTGCCCAAGACCGCGACAAAAGGATATCGGGAATAAAGAGAGCCGATGCGGCTCTTGAGAGCCCTGGAGCCAGCGGCCTGGGCCTCCGCTCCGATGGCAACCTCAATGCCCCTCACCTTATGGGCCGCCTCGGGCATGAAAATCCCTTCCGGA
>CALMJN010000265.1 GCA_937864385.1 uncultured Methanosarcinales archaeon
CTCCCCAGCTCTTCCGCTATACTCCCGGATTCGAGGCAAATCTATCCGGCAAATGGAGCGAAGGCATGTGGTCCCGGTCGGGAAGCTGTCCCGCCGATGGCTCCAACAGCAGCGGCGGCAGCGACCCGGCCAGCTTCATCGGCGAAGAGTTCTCGGACCTGGATTTTCTCCAGAAGAGTACCGTGGCCAGCGGCCTGAATGAGATGAAAACCGGGGCCGAGTTCCAGGGCAGGGCCCGCTTCACTGCTCAGTACATCAACCAATCGGCCAACGGCAGCGAGCAGCTGGATCTCTATGATGAGTATCTGGGCCGCTACAGCCTCTCCCGCCATGTCCAGATCGGCGGGGTGGCCTCCTTCGATGAGCCCCACCTGTCCGTAAGCAAGGAGGGCAGAATGGAGCCGGCGGGAGGCACATTCGTATATTACACCATAACCGTGAAAAACGACGGCAACCGGGCCCTGGGTCCGGTCTACATCCAGGACCTCTTCCCGCCCGGGACGGAGTATGTAAGATCCTCATTGCGGCCATCTCAGATCTCCGCCGCCTCCTGCCAGTGGACGCTGATTAGCTTAGGCATAGGCCAGAGCAGCAGCATCGATCTGGTGCTCAACTCCAGCGGCGAAGAGGCCGGGCTGGTCAACCGGGTCCTGGCCAGCGGAAGCTACGATGGGGAGTATGTCAAGGCCGAGAACTACTCCGCCCTCCAGTTCGGCTGGCTGGAGTGCTGTCCATCAGAGCTCCTGGCGGCCAAGACGGCTCGCGTCGATGCCGCTGATCCCTCCCTGATCCATTACCGCATCAGCCTCAGGAACCGGGAGAGCTATTCCATGGCCCTGACCATAAAGGACGAGCTGCCGGAGGGGATATCATTTGTCAATTCCACCACCTCTCCCGCGGAGCACACGGGCTCGCTTCTCACCTGGAATATAGCCAAGCTGGGGCCTGGAGAGGTCCAGAACATAGATTACCTGGCAAGGGCTCATAGGTCCGGCATATTCACTGCTCCAACCCACATCGAGGCCTGGTCCAATGACGGCTCACGAATCCTCTCCGCTGATATTTCCGCTCAGGTTTATGTGCCGGGTGATGTTCCGCCCCAGGCCGGATCGGACTGGCAGCCCCCCACCTGCTTCGATCTTAATTGCACCACAATGGGTGGAGCAGAGAACTGGATACCCTGCGTCTCCTGCTCCGCAGCGCAGACAGCAGAGATGATGATCGACGATGAAGAGTTCATGGAGTATGAGCCGCCAGAGTAAGGCCGTCTTTAATGTCCTTGGAAAAAGCCAGGCCAAATCCTGGCAGAGCGGCAGCCATATTTAAAAGAGAGCAGGTCTATTTATTTGCCTTTGGGGGATTGCATAATTCATGACTGCAAAGAAAAGCAAGACTATTCCAGCGCTTCTGTCAGCAATATTTCTGGGCCTCCTCCTCTCCGGCCAGTGCGCCGCCTTCGAGGACGACGTCCTCTTCCAGGTCTCAACCATCGACGCCCTGATGCAGGGGGTCTTTGACGGCTTTTACAGCTTCCATGACCTCATGGCCCAGGGAGACTTTGGCATAGGCACATTCGACGCTCTCGATGGAGAGATGGTTGCCCTTGACGGAGAATACTACCAGGTCAAAGCGGACGGCGTGGCTTATCCGGTGCCGGGGAATATGACCGCCCCCTTTGCCGCGGTGACCCGCTTTGAGGTGGATCAGACCGCAGCGCTGGAAAACGCCTCCAACTTCACCGAGCTTGCCCGGCAGATCGACCGGCATCTGCCCTCCCCCAATGCCTTCTATGCCCTTCGCATAGACGGGACCTTCCCCTATGTCAGGGCCAGAAGCGTTCCCGCCCAGGAGAAGCCCTATCCCCGCCTGGCCGAGGCGGTAGAGGATCAGTCGGTCTTCAACTTCACCAACGTCACCGGAAGCGTGGTGGGCGTCTGGGCTCCCGACTTTGCCCGGGGAGTGAATGTGCCTGGATACCACCTGCACTTTATAACCGAGGACAGGAAGGCAGGCGGTCATATCCTGGAGATCCAGGTGGCCAATGCCACCGCCCAGGTGGATATCACTCCCGGATTTGCCATGCAGCTTCCCAGCAGCGGCGACTTTTATGAGGTCGATCTGAGCGGGGACATGCAGGAGGAGCTGGAAAGGATTGAGAAGTAAGCGGATGCTCTTCCATTTTTTATCTATTTTGTCTCCGCATGGTCTTTTTTCCCGCTCTCTCTAGGTGCTTGAACCTGGCCGGAAAAGGATTAAGTCCACCCAGGCCCAAAGAGCAGCCCATCCCATGAAATCGATTATAGTAAAAGGTGCCCGCGAGCACAACCTGAAAGACATCACTGTAAAGCTGCCCCGTGACCGGTTCATAGTCATCACCGGCGTCTCCGGCTCGGGCAAGTCCACCCTGGCCTTCGACACCATCTATGCCGAGGGCCAGCGCCGCTATGTGGAATCTCTGTCCGCCTACGCCCGCCAGTTTCTGGGCCAGATGGACAAGCCCGACGTGGACAGCATCGAGGGCCTCTCCCCGGCCATATCCATAGAGCAGAAGACCACCTCCAAGAACCCCCGCAGCACAGTGGGAACGGTGACCGAGATCTACGACTATCTCCGGCTGCTCTTCGCCCGCATCGGCGTGCCCCACTGCCCGGTGCACGGCATAAAAATCGAGTCTCAGTCGCCGGAGAGGATCGCCGAGAGCATACTGGAGGCGGCAAAGAAGGCCGCCGGCAGGCAGCAAGAGCAGGCCGGAAGAGAAGAGGAGAGGCAGGCCACGGGGAAGGGAAGAGAGGGAAGAGAGGGAAGAGTGAGCCGAGAGGAAGGAGAGGAAGGAACACAGGTCACCATTCTCGCCCCCCTGATCCGCCAGAAGAAGGGGACCTACGGTCAGCTCTTTGCCGACCTCAACGCCGAGGGCTTCTCCCGGGTCCGGGTGAATGGCGAGATCCGCCGCACCGATGAGAGCATCGAACTGGACCGCTACAAAAAGCATGACATAGATCTGGTCATGGACCGGCTGGACCCGGCTCTGGACAGGGCCAGGCTGGTGGAGGCGGTGGAAAATGCCCTGGCCAGGGCGGAGGGGCTGGTCATAGCCGTCTTGGGCGATCATGAAAAGCTCTACTCCGCCAGGATGGCCTGCCCCGTCTGCGGCATGGCCTTTGAGGAGCTTCAGCCCCGCATGTTCTCCTTCAACACCCCATTTGGAGCCTGTGAGGTCTGCGACGGCCTGGGCATAAAAATGGAGTTTGATCCCGATCTGATCATACCGGACCAGGAGCTGTGCATAGCCGACGGAGCGGTTGCCCTTTACAGAAACGTCATAGACGGCTGGCGGGGTCAGCACCTGGCAGCCGTGGCCAAGCACTTCGGATTTGATATCTTCACCCCCATAAAGAATCTCTCCCCGGAGCAGTTCAGCGTCCTTATGTACGGATCGGACCAGCGCATCCAGTTCTCCATGAGCATGAAAAATGGGGACGCCTACTGGCAGCATAACGGCCAGTGGGAGGGGCTGGTGCCCCAGAGCATCCGCCTCTACGGCCAGACCGCCTCGGATTACCGCCGGGAGGAGCTGGAGAGGTTCATGAGGGTTCTGCCCTGCCCCGCCTGCGGGGGCAGGAGGCTGAAAGAGAAGGTGCTGGCGGTGAAGATCGCAGAGAAGTCCATTGTGGATGTGACCGACCTCTCCGTCTCCGAGAGCTCTGCCTTCTTTGCCAGCCTTGGCCAGAAGCTCACGGAAAAGGATCGGGATATAGCCCGACAGGTCTTAAAGGAGATCTCCTCCCGGCTGGGCTTCCTGGATCATGTGGGCCTGGGCTACCTCAATTTATCCCGCAATGCCGGAACCCTATCGGGAGGCGAGGCCCAGAGGATCCGCCTGGCCACCCAGATCGGCTCCAACCTCACCGGGGTGCTCTATGTCCTGGACGAGCCCTCCATAGGACTGCATCAGCGAGACAACGCCCGGCTCATCGAGACCCTCAAGAAGCTGAGGGACCTGGGAAACACCCTCATTGTGGTGGAGCATGATGAGGAGACCATCCGGGCGGCGGACCATGTGCTGGACATAGGCCCCGGAGCGGGAATACATGGCGGCTATGTGGTAGCGGAAGGCCGGCCGGAGGAGATCGAGGCCAATCCTGCCTCCCTCACCGGCCAGTACCTCGCGGGAGAGAAGAGGATCGATCCTCCGGCCAAGAGGCGAAAGAGCCGATCCTTCATCCGCCTGCTGGGCTGCCGGGAGAACAATCTGCAGAGCATAGATGCGGCCATACCCCTGGGAGTCTTCACCGCCGTCACCGGCGTCTCCGGCTCTGGCAAGTCCACATTGATCTACGACACCCTCTACAGGGCGTTAATGAAGAAGATCTACAAGTCCAGCAATGAGCCGGGGCAGTATGACAAGATGACCTTCGACCAGGAGGTGGACAAGGTTATAGTCATAGACCAGAGCCCCATCGGCCGCACCCCCCGCTCCAATCCCGCCACCTATACCAAGATCTTCGATCCCATCCGCCAGGCCTTTGCCGAGACCAAGGAAGCGAGGGTGCGGGGCTACAAGGCGGGACGCTTCTCCTTCAACCTCCGGGGCGGACGCTGTGAGGCCTGCCAGGGGGACGGCCTGATCAAGATCGAGATGAACTTTCTGCCCGATGTCTACATCGAGTGCGAGGAGTGCAAGGGAAGCCGCTACAACCGGGAGACTCTGGAGGTCAAATACAAGGGCAAATCCATTGCCGAGGTTCTGGACATGACTGTGGAGGAAGCAGGAGAGCACTTCCAGAACATCCCGGCCATAAAAAGCAAGCTTGACACCCTCTTGGGGGTGGGCCTGGGATATATCAAGCTGGGGCAGAGCTCCACCACCCTCTCCGGTGGCGAGGCCCAGAGGATCAAATTGACGCGCGAGCTGGCCAAGCGGGGCACAGGTCGCACAGTCTATCTGCTTGACGAGCCGACGACCGGGCTGCACTTCGATGACGTCAAGCGGCTGCTCACCGTGCTCCAGCGCCTCGTCGACCAGGGCAACACGGTGCTCGTGATCGAGCACAACCTCGACGTCATCAAGACCGCCGACTGGGTGATCGATCTCGGCCCCGAGGGCGGCGACCGCGGCGGCGAGATCATCGCCCGCGGCACGCCCGAACAGATCGCCCGCATGCCCCATTCCTACACGGGCCAGTTCCTGGCCCGTGCGCTGCAACGCAAACTGGACCCGGCGGCACAG
>CALMJN010000266.1 GCA_937864385.1 uncultured Methanosarcinales archaeon
GGTTATCATACAATGAATCGACTAATGTACAAATTGGCGATTGTTACTGCTTTTTTCTTGATCCCAATTGCCCTTTGCAGCCTCGATTCGGGCAACACTGGTCTGTCCCCCATACCCCACGACCTGAAAGGGTATGGTGCTGACCAGGTCGCGCCTGAAAACTTCGGGGCGGAAGTATTGACCAATAGGAGAAATGCTTTATCCAATAATTCGAGCCTGGCCGAGATTGTCAATGAGGACGTCATGCCCGAGCCACCCAGGCCCAATATCATAATCATACTGGCCGATAATATGGGCTATATGGATCCCGGCTGCTATGGAGGCGGGGCAGTGCTGGGCGCGCCCACACCCAGGATGGACCAGATGGCTGCCCAGGGCCTGAGGCTGACCTCATTTTACTCTGAGACCCAGTGCACACCCACCAGAGCAGCGATCATGACCGGAAGGCTGCCCATCAGAACGGGAATGTCCCTGGCATCCGCAGCAGGCTCTTTAGCAGGCATGTCTCCCCAGGAGACGACTCTGGCCGAGGTGCTGTCCGATGCCGGCTACAAGACGGCAATGTTCGGCAAGTGGCATCTGGGAGACATTGAGGAGAGCATGCCCCAGAATATGGGTTTTGATGAATGGTTTGGGATATTGTATCATCTCAACACCTACAGCCTGAAGGATCGCATCGGCTATGATCCCAAATGGTCAGAGAATTTAAATGAGAATTACGGATTGGTGCAGGCCAGGAAAGGCGAGAGCCTGGAGATGGTGATGCCGCTCAACACCAGTTCCCTGGGAATTGTGGATGAGCAGTGCGTGGACAGAGCCATCGCCTACATCAATGATCAGGCCAACTCCACCGAGCCCTTCTTCATCTACCTTCCCCTGGCCCGGACCCATTTCCCCAGCGTTCCCAATGACAGTTTTGCCGGAAGGTCCAGCAGAGGGCCCTACGGCGACGGAGTTATGGAGACCGACTATCACATCGGCCAGGTCCTGGATGCCCTTCAGGATACGGGCAAGGAAAACAATACCATAGTGGTCTTCACCAGCGACAACGGCCCGACGCTTGACCAGTGGCCCGATGCAGGCTACTCTCCATTTCGGGGAGGAATAGGAACCGTCTATGAGGGTGGAGTGCGTGTCCCCTGCATATTCTGGTGGCCGGGAGAGATCGAACCTGGAACGGTGTCCAATGAGATAATGTCCACTCTGGACCTGTTCAACACCATTGCCGCTCTTGGCGGCGGCGAGATTCCATCGGATCGACCCATCGACGGCATAGACCAGTCCGGCTGCCTGCTGGGCTACAACGACAGCTCCAACCGGGAATGGGTTATCTGGTATACGGGAACAGACAGCTCTGCCACCACCCTTCCCGCTGCCATGCTCTGGCACCAGTTCAAGGTTGTCCGGAAGGGATATGACTCATTCCAGGGACCGGAAAGCGACTACTCCCAGATTCCCGCTGTCTATAACATCGAGATGGATCCGAGGGAGGAGCACAATATCGCTGGAGAGCATGACTTCGCCATAGAAGCCTTCCAGAAGGTCTACCGGGGGCTGGTGGCCAGCATGAAGGAGTACCCCAATACGCCTTCCCGGGCCTATCCGATAGCAGGAGGGGCGAGCTGAGCGAGAACTGATCTACTCTACTTTTTTCCGCAAAACCAAATTGCATAGCTGTCATTCCCGTCTTGGATTTTCTTCTCGGGCCCATCGCTTCCAGGCCAACTCCTATATCCTGCCGGTCTAAAGACAAAGATTAATAATATCCCAGGGACGATCCAGGATAAAATGAGCAAGACAGCCGCACTGCCCGGTTTTCATCTCCTGGCCAAGCCCACGGGAGCGGCCTGCAATCTGGGCTGCAAGTACTGCTTCTTTCTCTCCAAGAAGAGCCTCTATCCCGGCAGCAGCTTCAGGATGTCCGATGAGTTGTTGGAGGAGTATAT
>CALMJN010000267.1 GCA_937864385.1 uncultured Methanosarcinales archaeon
TCTTTAGCCGATATGTACAGTTCTTGCTATCGACCAACTCCATGCATGGATCATGGTTATGGCATTTTGGATGATGAATTTTAGCTGAAATATCCGCAGAAGGAGATGTACTGTTGTTTTGGCTGGAATTGCTCAAGTTTTCATCAATGTGGATCTGGGAGAGAATTTCGCCGATATCATCATCGTCGCCTATGATGGGCTGATAAATGCACACACCACCCTGGCAAGAATCCTTCGTGCTATCATTTCCGTCATCACACACCACAGGCTTATTAATGCATCCTGTAACATGATCGCAGGAGTCGGCTGTGCAGGCATCATTATCGTTGCAGTCTATAGCGGCATGGCTACAGCCTGTAGCCGGATCGCAAGAGTCGGCTGTGCAGGCATCATTGTCGTTGCAGTCTACAGCGGCATGGCTGCAACCTGTCAGAGGATTACAGGAATCGGCGGTGCAAGCATTGCCGTCGTCACAATCCTCGCATCTGACATCGGACTTGACATCCACATCATTGGTCTCATTTATGATTTGAAGGTCAAGAAGGATGGACTGCCTCATGGATTGAGGCAATCGATTCTCCTCCAATGCCGGCGCGGGGGTATTGATGCATCCGGACGGGCCGCAGGTGTCAATGGTGCTGCTGTCGCCATCATCGCAGCTTATTGCTTCGTGGTGGCAGCCATCATCTCCCGGATAATCCCTGGTGCAGGGATTGCTGTCATCGCAATTTATAGTGGTGTCTGGAACAGATATTGAACTGGGATCGAATAGAGCATCCCGGGGTGACATAATGGATTTGTCATCCTCTGTACCATAAGCCGGGGCAAATCCTATTGGACCGCCCTCATCTGTTGTCTCCTGCCTGATCTCCATGGTTCCGCTTTGATCACAAATTTGAGGCTCATGGAGACATTGTGTTCCATTGCACCAGTCCCTGGTACAGGGATTGTTGTCATCACAATTCCCGCACTGGGCGGAGGAGCAACCTGTTAGCAATAAGAAACTGAGGCTAAATAGAATGAAATGGCATAAAGTCCGGTTTCCTTTGATCTCTGCATCCACAATTCTCACCCCAATCCAAACCCATCCTCTTTTTTATATCTAAGTTTCGCTCTTCGTCTCTGCTCCCGGACTCAGAAATACGGGCTTGAAAGAGGACCATAGCAACCGCAGGCAGAATTCAATTGAACGCAAGGATTTAGTAGAGGATATAATTGGCGAGATTGAAAGATCTGATTCTTTAGAGTTCAGAAATGGGGAGTTGCAGATACAGAATCCTGTGGATTTGCAGTCAATGCGTTTTATTCCTGAACAGACCTAAGATAGGAAAGATCTGAGCCGTTCCTTTGCTTCTAAATTTTCTCTGCAGTCACAGGCTGAATTCCCGCTCTCCTGAGACCCTCTGTAACAGCTCTTCCGTCCGCTCCATCTCTTCTCTGCTTCCCTCCAAAGTCAGCCAGACTGCTCCCTCCGCCCCGCCTATTCCGCCCGCGGCAATTATTTCTGCCTCGACGCCGGTCAGGAGCCGGATGGCGTCAATCTCAGTGAAGACCTCCCCGGGGATAGGGAGCAGCCGAAAGCCGTTTTGCCCGGGAAGATTGAGGCGAAGGGCAAGGCTCATGAGATCTCCTGGAATGCGCTTTTCCAGGCCCACCGGAAGGATGAGACGCACTCTTCGCCCCACCAGAGCCTGCAGAGCGGCGATGCTCGTACCTCCCTGGGGATGGCCTATGAGCACAGCTGCCTGGCGATGGGCCAGATCAAGGGCATTGGCCCCCTTAAGGATGACATCGCCCTCTTTCAGGCCATCTGCCACGTCGAAGATGCTCTTCCCCTTCTGCCAGATCCCTTTCACTATCACCACATCTCCAGGAAATCCGCTCTCATCGGGCAGCCTTCCCTCCGCAGTGGTTTTTCCCGGCGGAAGGACCAGGCCCCGGAAGAATCTCTTCCTGGAAAAGCCATACTCCTGGCCCAGACTCTTCAGAACTTCCTCGGCGACATAGCCATTGGTGGTTCCGGCCACTATGACCAGTGTGCCGGATTGGAGAGAGGCCCGTACGGCGGGGTGGACAGACAGGGCAAGGCCCATAAGCCGCTTTCCTGCGGCTGGGGTGAGCAGAAACTGCCTCATCTCTAGATGATGATTTTTTAATAGAGATAAAGCTAATGCAGGGATATGGAAAACCATTTTCTGCTGTCAAGGCGGGAATAATGCTGAAATCTTAAATCTACGCTGGCCCTGGCAGCCTCTGCGACAGATAAAATATTGACGCTTCTGAGAGGGCAGAGAGAGTGCCATCTAAAATCACCAACAGCTCCGCGAGACGGTTTATGCCCCAGAGATGATTGGCATATGAGGGTAAAGGATGAGAATGATATTTCTATTCCGGATGCATGTTGAAATCCATGCCACCATGCTTATACTCTATTTGAATCCAGAGAGGGCAGAATTTGCTCATGCAGGAGCGAGGCATCAAGCTCGGGATATCCTGGCCCCGGACCGGTCAATCATTCCATTTACACAGATAAATCCAGTGACTGGAACTCAAATTCTCTTCCCGGGACATTCGCCATTCCATTCCATCAGAACAACGATCAGACAGCTCATCGTTTGCCTTTTTTATGGCCAGCCCAGCCATTATCCCCTTGAGAAAGGCGGAGCGATGATCTTGATTGATATTGCCTACGATATAATTTATATATCGACCCATGGTTATTCCTGGAATCGATTTATAAACATCCAGCTCATCGGAAATCCTATACATTTCATCCTCCGAGAAGCCGAAGCTGCCCAGAAGCGACCTTATTTTGATATCCTTGTGCATGCATTTGGATAACGCTCTAAAAGGATATAATCTTTAACATTTGAAGATGATATTTTTGCGACCATCGATCCATAGCCGGTATATGTTCTGCCGAAGGCTATGTCGGAAGCCTTCTATCCGCAGACATATCTCCACATCTTCCAGATTAAGAGGCATTGAATACAATGCCGGATTAATCAAATACCGTATATTCCTCCGAATCGCTCTTCTGCTCATTCTGTGCGGCGCTTTTCTTGGCCTCAATCAATCTCTGCAGTCCATCCTCATCCAGGGCAGCCAGCTCCCACACCCTGGATTTATGGGCAAGGGGATAGACTCTGAGGCTCTTGCTTCCCCTCCTCACGGACTCGGATTTGATATCCAGCTTGGAGAGGGCTTTTCCTAGCTGCCTGCTCCCCATTCCCCCTGCCTTTGATGCCTGATCGGGGGTTGGCTCGCGATTGGCATCAAACTCGGATTGGATGAACTCCAGGGCTTTCTTCAGCGCCTCCATGCTCAGGGCAGCTGGCTTAGACTTTGCCGATCTTGCCTTTTTCCGGGCAGACATTCTCGATTTGGAAGAAGGCTGATCATTGGATCTGACATCGGCTGATGTTGTGGATGCCATATGAGAATCCCATTCGGTCAAGGAGAAGATCATGGCCCGACCGCGCCTCTTCAGCGTGATCTTGTTCTCCCGTCCCAGCCAGCCTAGAGCGCCAAGGACATCTTCCCGGCTCAGAGATGTTAGCTTCGCCAGATCGGCGATGTTGTTTGGTCCATTGTTGCTCAGAGCTTGCCAGACGATCCCCGCGTTGGTACCAAAAATCGATTCGACGGTGGTTTCATTCATGGATAGTCAATATGTTTTTCAAGATATTAAGATGCCGCATAAAAGGATGCATTTTGAAAAACCAAAAAGCTTTTTCAGCCTTTCAAGAGACAATAATGGGCTCTTCTTGTGCTGCCCACATCGGACTAGGCCCAAAATTAAGAAAAACACTCATGACGCAAGGTCACCCATGTGGATGAAAATAGGTCTGCACGAAGTCCTATTTTCATACCAGAGAAAGCAATTGATGCCACTATCCATAGATCTCTCGGATCAATCCCAGGACTGCTCTCTGCACCAGATCAACTGCCCTCTCCGGGATATAGGAGCGGGGGGTCTGAGAGCGGGCCAGGCAGATGAAGGCTGGGCGGCTTACGGCCAGCAGCAGCGGCCTCACCGCCTCTATCCTCTTCCTGAGCAGCATCTCCACCGGACCACGATCGTCATTGCCATAGAAGCCATCTAGGTCAATTCCCACGGCCACAGGATGCAGGCAGTCCTGCATATCCCTCTGAAAGTCATGCCGGCTTATGCGCCGGGGCAGGGGAGCAGTCTTGGGGCTGGCCTCATCTCCTGCCAAATCGGTCTCCCCTCCGTCCCAGAAGATCCATCTGCTCCCTCCGGGGTCGCTCTTCTCTCTGGTCTTGGGCGGGTCCTTTGTCTCCGATCCGCTGGCTCTGCCGTAGGCCTCCAGCCGTTCCCGGCCGGGATGGTAGTGGTAGAGCGCCCGTATAACACCATAATGGAAGGCAGGGCAGGTGAAGTTGCCCTCATTGACCAGGGATCTGCTATACTGCTGAAGATAGGGCAGCAGGCGCTGCAGATGATGATGCCTCTCCCGGCCCTCCCGGGCAGGCAGAGCGGGGCAGCAGTGGAACATGTCGTGGTGGGCGTCTATCCGCAGGGCTATCAGGCTATATTTGCAGCGTAGGAATTCCATAAACCAGTAGGGCATGATCTCGTTATGGGGATCGACGATGATGGTTTTGATCCCGTTGATATCAAGCATCACATGAGGGAAACGATCGGCAAAGGCAGACATCAAGCCACCCCCGGGGGATCTCAGAGTAAAGATAACTATTATTCATGCATATTGTTCTGCAAAGCTAGATAAATTTATCGCGCGGTTGGCTGCTTTGTGAGACGGAGAGATCGGATATGGGCTATGAGATCCCTTTGAAGCTGGCCTGGGATGAGCTGGATCGCCTGGGCCTGGAGGACTGCGCCGTTCCCTTTTTGGGAGAGGATTATCTGATTCAAAAAGGCGAGAGGGCAGTGCGGGAGCCCTCCGGCCAGCCCGCGGGAGAGATGGAAGCGGTGCTCATTCTGCACTACCTCATCGGCATGGCCGGGCAGAGCTTTTCTCCCTCGGGAAGCTGGATCTCCTTTAAGGAGGCGCCGGCAGGGGTGACCTTCTGGCCCGCCCTGGAGAAGAGCACCATCAGGCCGCTGGCGAATGCCCTGCAAAAGGAGGGCCGAAAGCTGATCGGGCTTCTGCAGAAGCGGCGGGGAGGGGGAAGGATGGAGGGCGGGGATATGGCCCTGGAGGTGGAAGCCCTTCCAGGCATCATGGTCCGGGTGATATTCTGGGAGGGTGATGGTGAGCTGCCGCCGGAGGCTACCATGCTCTTCGACCGGGCGCTGACCGGAGTCTACTGCACCGAGGATGTGGCGGTGCTGCTGATGGCAGTGGCGCAATGCGTGATCGAGGCAGGAAAAGGGTAGATATTTATCCGGAAGATGTCTAATCATAAAACATGCGACAGGTCGTGATCTATCCAGGAGAAGACGGCTACTACGTGGCAGAGGTGCCCAGCCTTCCCGGCTGCATCAGCCAGGGTGAGAGCAAGGAGGCGGCTCTGGCCAACATCAAAGAGGCCATCGATATCTATATTGCCGCTTTGCGGGAGGACAACCTTTCTGTTCCGCACTATAACATATAAATCCTTTTGAGCCTTGCTTGATATTAGCTTGCTTTTCAAGCTTTGACTACTATAGTCTTTGCTACGGAATCCCCGAATCTCTGCTTTTTATCAGAACGCCAAATTAGAAATGCTCCTACTAAATAAAACGCAACGGCATCGATGATCCTAAGAACATTCCTTATTACCACCATGGACAGCATCTGGCCGCAGAGCTCCTCGAGGTCCGCGGGGCTCGGCCGCGCGAGTGCGAGCTCCTCCGCCAACGCCGTGGTACGGGAAACCATGGCCCTGAGTCCTCCCGGTGTCTGCGCACGGAAGCACGGCGTTCAGCGCGACCTCGTCGCGCCGCCGCCGCGCGGGCTCGTCATCGACCGCCCGGCGTCTCCCGCGCCGTCGCGGCCACGCGATCGCCGGCGCGGAGGCCCAAGGCTCCCGCGGCGGACCCTCTCTTCTCGGGCCTCCGCCGGCGAT
>CALMJN010000268.1 GCA_937864385.1 uncultured Methanosarcinales archaeon
GAGGCGGATCGCCTCGAACTCAATCCGGATCCGTATTCGTCTATCTTCTGATAAACCTTGAAGCTTCCAGCATAGTCGTCCTGAGAATCCAGGAAGGTCTTCTTCCCGTCCTCGCTCTTCTTTCTTGTTCCAAACTGGCCCTGCCCCTCGAACTCAGAGTAGAGATCCACGACCGACTCGTTTTCGTCCAGCTTGATGCGACTGTCCAGGCTGATGTTTTTGGCATGGGAGACGGATCCGGTCATGGACAGGCCTGTGACACGGTTTCTGGCCTGGGTCCTATCGGTCCAGAGAGAGGAGGAGTTAAGGGTGCGGCTGCCGTAAAGGCTGAGAGTCACCGGCTGGTGCATGGCAGCCATTGACCGGTTCTGCTGGATGGATTTGTTCTCGGTGATGATGCGAAGCTCTTCTTCGCTCTGGTAGGCACCGCTGCCGTGCTCTCGATTGGACAGCTCTGTTCCTGCCTCTCCCAGGACGGTGACCATAGCCGTATCCTCGCTCTGCCATTTGATGCTGGAAGAGCTGGCATAGACGGTATTCTTTATCACGAACTGGGGCAGGGTGGTGGAGTAGTCGTCGGCCACATTGACAAATCCCACTCCGGATACGGATGAGGTCATATCGAAACGGAAGTTGCTCTCCGGGACCTGGACGATCAATGTGATAGCCGCGCACTGGCCGGGGGCCAGAGTACCCAGGTGCCATTTGCCGTCCTCTGCCGTATCCATGGAGCTGTAGAGAAGGATGAGCTGCTTGTCGATTGCATCCCAGGCCACCACATCATTAAGGGGAAGGCTGCCATCGTTGCAGATGGTGATGGTATAGGTGATGTTCTCGCCGCGCTTGACGGTCTTGCGGTCCGCCTCCTTGCTAACATTAAGGGAGAGTATGTCCACCTCGGCAAAATCCGAGGCGGAGACCGGGGTGCCATTCTCGGTGGCGGCTGAGACTCTGGCCGTATTGATCTGCAATCCGGAGGCATCTTCATCTACCCTGGCCGCCAGGCCGATCAGCCTCGACTCACCCGGCTGTATGAAGCCCAGGTCCCAGGATACAAGAAGGCCGGATGCTGTTCCATTGCTGTCGTCTGAGAGGTAGCTCATGCCCTGGGGCAGGGTATCTTTGACCTGAACCGATGTCAGATTGAGCTGGCCGGTGTTGCTGACATTGATGCGGAAGCTCACCGGGTCCGAGGCCTGGGCAAAGACAGGATCGGCCTCTTTTTCTATGCTGATGTTCGCTGCCGCATTAAGCTCCAGGGAGGCTTCATCGCTCAGATTCCGGCCGTCGGCAGATATGGCCCGGACGCTGGCCCGGCTGATCAGGCTCTCAGGAAGAGGACCCTCCAGAAGGGCCAGCAACCCGATCTCCCTGCTCTCTCCCGGCCCCAGAGGCCCGGAGTCATGCCAGCGCAGGATATGGGTGCCGTTTGGCTCCAGGCTGATATCCGGCTCATGCCCGCTCTCCACGGATATGCCGGCAATTCCCGGGGATAGCTGGTTGGTGATATTGATGTCTCTGATCTCCGAATCGCCCAGGTTGGTTATCTTCAGGAGGTACTGGGCCTGGCTGGCGGACGGGGTGTTCTGGAGGGAGCCATCAAGAGAGATCTGGATTACGCCACTTTTTTTAAAAGTTGTGTTATTCATAATGGGATAATTATCTCTTTCTGATCCGCCTTTAATAAAATAAGGTTGATCGCCTATTCCATCGATAGGATCGAAATCAGTTCCATCATAATCTGACCAGTAATTGCCAGTATAATTATTATATTTTGTATCATTTTCGGGTGAGTTCCACTGGTTGGCCGAGTTGGACCAGGCATTAATGATATTGTTCAAGATATTGAGGTAGATGATATTGCCGCTGGAGGAATCGAGGTAGATGCCGTAATCATTGTTTCTGGTAGCGGTGTTGCCGGAGATGGTGTTGCGGCTACTGGAATAAATGATGTAGATGCCGTAGCCATTGTCGGTGGCGTCGTTGTCAGAGATGATGTTGCTGCTGGATGATGTGAGGAAGATGCCGTAGGGATTGTCGTCGGCATTGTTGTCCCATATGGCATTATTGCTAGATGAATGAAGGTAGATGCCGGCAACATCGTTGCCGGTGGCTTTGTTGTCCGAGATGTTGTTGCTGCTGGAAGAAGAGAGGTGGATGCCGCGGTTGTTGTCGGTGGCTTTGTTGTCGGAGATGTTGTTGTTGCTGGAGGAAGTGAGGTAGATGCCCCAGTTGTTGCCGGTGGCGGTGTTGCCAGAGAGAGTGTTGTTGCTGGAGGAAGTGAGAGCGATGCCATAGTATGTGTTGTCGGTGGCTTTGTTGCCGGAGATGATGTTGTCGTGGGAGGATTCGATATGGATGCCTTCATCGTTGCCGGTGGCGGTGTTGCCGGAGATGATGTTGTCGCTGGAGGATTCGAGGAGGAGGATGCCGTGTTTATAATAAAAGGGGCCACCTGAGATGGCGTTGTTTCTGGAGGAAGAGAGGGAGTTGCTGCGGGAGTTGCCGGTGACGATGTTGCCAATGATGGTGTTTTTGTCCGAAATTACCTTTATCCCAGAATTGCCGGGTGACGGATTACGGGCATTAAAACCTTGCAGGGTGCAGCCGTCTGCGCTCAGGGTGATGGCGCTCCCTTTACTGCCTGCATCTACCACAGGCAGATCGGAGCCGTCTTTCACGCCCTGCAGGATGAGGAGGGGCTTGTTCACATTGACATTTTCCTGATAGGTTCCGCTATGGACCTCTATGGTGTTGCCGGTACTGGCGTTATTGATGGCGTCCTGTATTATGGTGAAATTGCAGTCGCCATTTTTGCAGACCGTCAAGATATTCCCGCCGGTTTTTCGGTTGGTGAAGTTCTGGTCGGTCCGGTTATAGCATTCCAGTTTTACAGGGCTGGGAATCTCAACTTTAACGTACCCGGGTTTCGGTGTCTCGTACAGGCCATAGGAGCCGGGCTCAAGGCCGCAGAACTGGTAGTAGCCGGTGGCGTTGGTTGTCGCACGGTCGGCCTCGCCGGTGGCGTTAGTCAGGACGATCTCCCAGCCTTCCAAGCCTTCTTTGGTGCTATCATTGAGCTTGTAGCCGCTGATGCATAAGAGTGGCCTGTTAGTGTTCCTGAAGTCGTTATCCTCGGAGCCGGCGCGTCGAAGCTCGACATCTATGCAGCTTGGTGTAACATTCTTCCAGCCACTGAGCAATTTCTCGCAGACTGTATAGCTGCCGGGCATCAGGCCGCAGAACGAGTAATCGCCGTTCGCGTCTGTTAGGGTGCTGTTGATCATCACGCCGTTACTGTCCTTGAGATCTATGGTCCAATTTGCCAGCCCTTCATCAGTGCAGTCGTCGTACTTGGTACCTTTGATGCACAACAGGGAAGCGGGAATGTTCTCGAAGTTCACAACCTTATCCTCACATTCCAACTCAACATCTTGGCACTCGTCTGTTACATTGATCCAGCCGTTCTTGAGGACCTCGCAGACCGTATACTGGCCTGGGGTGAGATTGCATTTCTGCCAGAATCCGGTGGCATCGGTGACAATCTCCCAGCGGTTCGTAGCATTGCTGACAACGATGGTCCAGCCGGACAGGCCTTCGCCGGTACGTTGATGGAACTTGTGGCCGGAGAGGCAGAGGAGCTTCATGTTGGTGAAATTTTTGTCTGTTATGTTCTGGCCTTCCATAACCACAGTATAGCAGTCCGGGTTTAGTGGAGAGACCTGCATCCATCCGGGCTGCTTTACTTCACAAACCGTGTAGGTGCCGTTCTCCAGGCCGCAGACCTGCCAGTGGCCAGTTGAGTCGGTGGTTGGGCTTCCGACAATGGCACCGGAGCTGTCTCTTACCTCAATGGTCCAGCCTTCCAGGCCCTTGCCATCGGAATAGTTGAGCTTGAAGCCCTCTATGCAGCCGGGAAGGGTGTTGGTGAAGTTGATATTGCTCTGGTTGCCGCAATCGCCGAGCACGATGGGATTATCCGGTACATCGACCACCCGGTAATTGCCTTGCATGACCTCGCTGACATCATACTCTCCTGGATCTAGGTTGCAGACCTGCCAGAAACCGGTGCCGTCTGTAAGAGCAGTGGCAACCAGGCCGGAGCTATTTCTAACCTCGATGGTCCAGCCGGCCAATCCGACGTTCTGTTCGTTCTTCTTATAACCGGACAGGCAGCCCAGGGGAGCGTTCCTGAACTCCAGGTTCAGGGCGTCGCTGCTGTTTAATTCCACATTAACGCACCTATCGGTCACATTGCGCCAGCCGCCTTTGACCTCCTCGCAGACCTGCCAGATACCCGGGGTAAGGCTGCAAACTCTGAAGTAGCCGGTTTCATTCGTCGATGTTATGTAGCATCCGGCATTTACATTGCAGTAACTGATGGACCAGTTGGGTATTCCCTCTCCGGTGCAGTCGTTGATCTTGCGGCCTTGCAGGCAGAGCAGCTTGGTGTTGGCGAAGTCTACACCTGAAACATTGCTGCAATCCAGGGGCACTGAGCGGCAGACGGCGCTGGCCGGAATCCAACCGTTCTGTAGGACCTCGCAGACGGTATAGGTATCAGGAGGTAGATTGCAGAACTGGTAATAACCAGTTTCATTGGTGGTAGCGCTGTTGAACATCTGTCCGGAGCTGTCAGTGATATTGATCTCCCAGCCAGATAGGCCTTCGCCGGTAACATCGTTGGTCTTGCGGCCACTGATGCAGAGCAGCGGAGTGTTATTGAAGTCATAGCCGCTCTGATTGCTGCACTGCAACACGACATTATGTTCGCTCGGGCCGACTGCCTTCCATCCCGCTTGTGGAACCTCCTGGACGATGTACTGATCGGGTACCAGACTGCAGAAGCTGTAGTGCCCTGTTGCATTGGTCGACACTCTGTCTATCTCGCTCCGGGTGCTGTTGTAGAGGATGATCTCCCACCCGGCAATACCTTCGCCTGTACAATTGTTGATCTTGCGTCCTGAGATGCAGAGAAGTCTTGTGTTATTGAAGCTAACGTCGTTCCGGTTTTCGCAGCCCAGAACTACCTCCTTGCAGGTCACATTGCCCAGGGCCATCCAATCCTCCTGCAGAACCTCACAGACCCGGTAAACGCCGGGAGAGAGATTGCAGAACTGGTAGTAGCCGCTGGCATTGGTCAGAGCCCTGTCCAGCTCACCGCTGCTATTGGAAAGGATCAGCTCCCACCCCTGCAGGAAGCCATTGCAGGCATCATACTTGTAGCCGCCGATGCACATGAGCGGAGTGTTGAAGAAGTCGATACTGGTGTTGTTCTCGCAGACCAAGGTCACTCTCTGGCTGGGTGCATGATTCTCCCAGCCAGGCTGGAGGGTCTCCCTGGCTATGTACTCGCCCGGTGTCAGGTTGCAGACCTCCCAGTATCCCTGGCCGTCCGTGGTATCATTTCCCATAAATGCCTGGGTGGTGGCATTGTAGACACCTATGTCCCAGCCGGCAAGAGGATCACTGGTGCAGTTGTTGTACTTATGGCCGCCGATGCAGAGGAGCCTCTGGTTGGTGAAATTCTGGTTGCTCAGGTTGGTACAGTTCAATGCAATACCAATAGAAGCCTCGCCGACCGGCGTATATCTTGATCTGATCTCCTCGGTGAGAGTGTATTGGCCGGGAACCAGATTGCAGAACTCGTATCTGCCGTTGATATCGGTGGCTATGCTGTCGCTGAAGGTGCTATTGTTTATGGTTACCATCCAGCCGGATACGACTGCTCCGGTGCAGGCGTCTAGCTTGTAGCCGGAGACGCACCTAAGAGGCCTATTATGGAAATCTACGTCCTGTTTGTTCCTATTGCATGGCAGAAGAACACTCAGGGAAGTGGGTGTTACATTCATCCAGCCGGATTGCAGGACCTCACTGACCTGGTAGTATCCGGGAATCAGATTGGTGATTCGCCAGCTGCCTGGGGTGCCGCTTATGGTGCTGGTCGTAGCGGTATATGTTGTATTCGTAGTGGCGTTGTATACGACGATGGTCCAGCCATTCAGACCCTGGCCGGTGCAATCATCTATCTTCCTGCCTC
>CALMJN010000269.1 GCA_937864385.1 uncultured Methanosarcinales archaeon
TCCCTTCTCATATCATAGGGCACTCCAGTCGCCCTCAATACCGGTCCGGCACAGCCGATTCTCTTGGCCGTCTCGGGGGATATGGAGCCGATATTCTCCATTCGAGCATGGTAAATCGGGTCCTGGGCAAAGAACTCTATGAACTCCTCTATGCGTGATCTCATGTAGGGCAGATCCCTCTTGCATGCCTCAGCAAAACCCTCCGGAAGATCATTTCGCACCCCTCCGAAGCGCACAAAAGAATGAGTCAGCCGGGCACCGGTAACGCTCTCGATCAATGAGATGATCCTCTCCCTGTCGATGATCATGTACTGCCAGGGGGCAAAGCCCACCCCTGCAATCAATGTCAGGAACTCGCCCGTCCCTATCAGATGGCTCTGGATTCTGGATAGCTCCTCCAATATGACCCGGATGTACTGCGCTCTTTCCGGAACCTCAAGTCCCAAGAGCCTCTCCACTGCACCGCAGTAGCACTCGTTGTTGTTAAGAGACTCCACATAGCACATCCTATCGGTGTAGGTCAAGCCCTGCAGCCAGGATCGATTCTCCATGATCTTTTCTATGCCCTTGTGGATGTATCCAATATCCAGGAAGGCCTTCTTAACCCGCTCCCCTTCCACCAGCACATCGAGCAGGAAGGGGCCGGGAACCATGGCATGCTGGGGACCCAGATGCATGATCATCTCCGAGTCGGACTTGATCTCCATCTCCTCCCTCTCCCGGAAGGTGGGATACTGTGGCCGCTCCTTGGGCACTGTTCCCGCCTCCACCTCGGCAGGTGTGGGCGGGAAGTAGTATTCGGTATATCCCTCCGGTGTGGTGATGGCCACCGCCCTCTCTCCCGTGGTATAGTCCGGATAGCCCTTGAAGTCCTTTCTCCAGGGCCAGACCCCAACCAGTGGATCGGATAGAAGCAATGGATATAGTCCTGGATGTCCTTCGAAGTTGATGCCCAGCATCTCCCAGATCTCGCGCTCATACCAATCGGCATTCCAGTATAGTGGGACCAGGGACGGAACGGATGGACTGTCCCGGGGCGTTTTGACCTTGAGCATGGCCACGACATTATGAGCACCGTGGCTGGCCATGATCTCCACAACCTCCATCTCATTTCGGGCGATCCAGTCCACGCCAGCACTGCCCGAGTAATGATCGAAGTCGAGCTTGTCCGTCAGATATTTGCAGACATCCAAGATCTTCTTGGAGTCAATGGTGGCCCAGAGCCTGCTGTCCGATTCCACCCGGGAGTCTAAAACAGCTCCTGGAAATGCGGATTGGATCGAGCTCAGGACCTCGCTTGCTGTTGTCAAGAAAAGATCCCTCCCTCAGTAGTCCCGCCTGTCCTTGCGCTGCTTGATCTTCTCCTGAAGATTGATCAGGCCCTCCAGGAACTGCTCTGGCCGGGGCGGACAGCCCGGTATGAAGACATCGATGGGGAAATAATCGCCCGTGTTCTGAACGATATTATAAGAATCATAGAAGGGTCCGCCGGATATGGCACACTCGCCTATAGCGATGCACCACTTGGGCTCAGGCATCTGCTCCCAGAGGTTCTTGAACACCGGCAGGTACTTGCGGGTCAAGTAGCCGGAGATGATCATGACATCCGTCTGTCTCGGTGTGTTCCTGGGAATGCAGCCGAACCTGTCGCTGTCATAGGGCGCAGCGCCGAAGACGAACATCTCCACTCCACAGCAACCCATGGGCTGCATCAAGAAATACACCGAGTTCTTTCGTCCCCAGTTAAAGATATTCTTGATCGGTCCCATCTGGATGATCTGATGAATCTTCTCCGTAGTGGTGAACCAGACCTCAGCCACGGGCTGTCCGAATATGGTCCACTTCTCAATCTCCTCATCGATTGCTACGGGTACGGGTATGACATCGCTTATACCCAACGCAAAGCCTCCTTCTTGATAGCATAGATAAGTCCTACCAGCAGTACCAGGATGAATAGGAGCATCTCGAAGACGGCATAGTTCATCAGCCCGAAGACCATGAACTTCTGCATGGCCTCATTCGCATAGACATAGATCCAGGGATATAAAAATAAAACCTCAACATCGAATATCACAAAAACGATAGCGAAAAGGTAATATTGAACGCTATACTGGATCTTAGCGTCGCGGATTGGCTTCAGGCCACCTTCGTATATCGATAGCTTTTGGCGCTTCGGCCTGTTTGGGGCTATCACTTTGATAGCGGCTAAAGCAGCAATGGGCACTATTGCTCCCATTATCAAAAATATAATAAGTGGTATATAATTAACCACTGCCATCGGTTCGCCGGCCATTGTTTATCCTCCGTAAAAGCTAAACATAAGGCTTGGTATAAAAGGTTTATGAGAAAAAATTTCGCATTGCATAAGTTCAATGACAACTTTCCGGGACGTTTTGAGGGAATATTATCATGATCAAGGTGATTAAATGGAGATAGTGCATCAATTGCAGTTGGAGCCGGGGATGAGCATCAGTTCCTTGCTGAGGGGGATGAGAAACTGCGGCTTTGGGGCGAGAAGGCTCTCTGAGGCCATGTCTATCTACGAGGAGATGCTCTCGAGAGATTGCACCAGGTTCCTGACCATATCCGGCGCGATGGTCCCGGCGGGAATGAGGGAGATAGTCTCCGGCTTAATCAGAGGAGAGCATGTGGATGTGCTGGTGACCACCGGAGCCAACCTGGTCCACGACATCATTGAGTCCTTCGGCTGCCACTGTCTGGGATCTGCCGATTCGGATGATGCCGCTCTCCGGTTGGAGGGCAAGAGCCGCATCTATGATGTCTTTCTCCGGGATGAGGACTTTGCCGCCTTTGAGGAATTGATGCAGAGGATCCTTCCCGATACGGATAAGGTGCTGTCCGGCAGACAGCTTATGGCCATCTTAGGAAGTCAAATCGAGGATAATAGGTCCATACTGAGATCCGCCTATGATATGAATGTGCCAGTCTTCTGCCCTGCACTTCCTGATTCCATGATTGGCCTCCAGGCCTGGATGCACGGCCAGACCAGGAAGCTTATGGTGGATGCCTTTGCCGATATCAAGGAGATGGTGGACATCTGCTATGCCTGTCAGAGAGCAGGAATACTGATTGTGGGAGGGGGCACTCCTAAGAACTTTGCCCTCCAATCCATGCTGCTTTCGCCGCAAAGCTTCGATCTCGCGATACAGCTTACCACGGACACCCCGGAGAATGGAGGCCTCTCCGGGGCCACCCTCTCCGAGGCTGTGTCCTGGGGCAAGATCTCGGAGCAGGCTAGGTTCGTAACCGTCTATGGCGATGCCACCATCACCCTGCCCCTGCTGGTGGCCGGGACCCTGTTCCTGGGGCGGATGTTCGAGATCGTGGGGGTCTTCGGCTTCGGTGCGCTGGGCCTGCTCCTGACCATCCCGGCGGCGACGGCGGCCTTCGTGCTGGGCACCATCGGGGGAGGGGCGTGGATCAAGTGGGAGTTCAGCGAGGGGATGCTGGCGCAGTGGTGGGGACGCTGGCAGGGTCGCGGTGGCAGGCTCGCGCCACCCGCGCCCGGCGCTCCGCCGGTCGCTCCGGGGTCCCCGCCGGTCCCGCCGCCCGGGGCGTACGTGCCTCCCGAGGGCGGGCCGCCGTCCCCTGGGGCGGGGTCGGGCGCCTGAGGCCGGCCAATCGCGCCGCCGTCACCCGGGGGGACTCCCTCCCCCCGGGTGACGCGTGCGTGCGGGGGAAGCGCGCGTGCACCTGAGCGACCTGTGGGTCTACTGCCTCGCCCTGGCCGCCGACGGCGCGACGTTCTCCTTCGCCACCACGCTGCTCATCATCCTGTACGCGCCGTTCCACGTCCCGTGGAAGCTGGCGCTGTTCGGGGCCGTCTCGAGCGCCGTGGGCAGCACGGGGCAGTTCGTCCTGCTGCGCTGGATCCTGGACTCGGGGCATCCCTGGCTGCGGCGCCTCGCGCCCTCGCGGGAGAGGCTGGCCTCCGCCCTGAGCCAGAACCCCTCCACCTCGTTCCTCACCCTGATGGTCGCGCGGGCCACGCCGATGCCGGACGCGCCGCTCAAGCTGGTGGCGGCGGCCGGCCACTATCCGGTCCGGCTCTACGCCCTGGCCGTCCTGCTCGGGGCGCTGCCCTACTACTTCGTCATCGCCCTGCTGGCCCGGCGCGCGGAGGAGCTCGCCCGGCAGTTCCGCATGCCCTGGTGGGCGGTGGCCGCGGCCTTCGCCCTGGTGGCGCTGGGCTTCGCCGCGGACCGGCTGCGGCGGCGCCGCGGGAGGAAGCGGGCCTCCGGCTAGGCGGTGGCGGCCTCGCGCCGCATCCCCGCCAGCGCCCCGGCCAGGGCCCGCAGGGTCGCCGGGGTCGTGTCGGCGGCCGAGACGCGCAGCATGGCCTCGGGCAGCTCGTCGAGGAAGGCGTCGTTCTGCAGGCCCACCAGCACCGTCGGTCCCGCCCGGCACAGCCCGCGCAGCCGCTCGAGCTCCGCGGCGGGCAGCGGCCGCCGGCTGGCGACGGCCACGAGCGCCACGTGCGCGCCCCCGGCCGCCGGGGCGCCGGGCTCCACGGGCACGCCGGCCCGGGCCAGCTCCTCGCCCAGCCCCGGCCCCTCCGGGTGCTCCGGCTCCTCGACGCGCCAGCGCAGCGCCGCCGCCGCCCGCGTGAGCGCGCCGCGCGTCAGCAGCCCGCGGGCGGCGATGCGCTCGAGCGTCTCCTCCCAGTCCGGAGGCGTCAGCGAACCCAGCGGCCGCGCCAGCTCGTCGGCGCCCGGCTCGGGGCACGAGCGCCCGAGTGTCTCCAGGCGGGCGAGCGCGGCGTCCAGGCCCGCGTCCGCGAGCTGCCCGCGGACGAGCGCGGCGGCCAGGTCGGCGCGCCAGGCGGGCAGGGCCTCGTCGTGGTGGGCGAAGAGCAGCAGGTCGCTGCCGGCCAGGAGGGCCTCGCGCGCGGCCTGCGGCGGCGTGCGCGCCGCGCTGGCGCCCTTCATCTCCAGCGCGTCGGTGACGCACACGCCGCCGAAGCCGAGCGTGCCGCGCAGCAGGCCGCGCAGCACGGCGGGGGAGAAGGTGGCGGGGCGCTCCCCGTCGAGCGCGGGATAGACGACGTGCGCGGTCATCACCGCGTCGGCGCCGGCCGCCGCGCCGGCGCGGAAGGGCTCGAGGTCGCGCGCCAGCAGCGTGTCCCGGTCCGCCTCGCAGACGGGCAGCGCCACGTGCGAGTCGAGCACGGTCGAGCCGTGCCCGGGGAAGTGCTTGAGACAGCAGGCCACGCCGGCGGCGCGCAGGCCCCGCACCGCCGCCGCCGTGCCGGCCGCCGCCGCGGCGGCGTCGGTGCCGTGGGCGCGCGGGCCGATGACCGGGTTCGCCGGCAGGGCGTTCACGTCGGCCACCGGCGCGAACGCCCAGTCCAGGCCCAGGGCGCGCAGCCGCGCGCCGGTCACGCGGGCCGCCCACTCCACGTCCGCCGGGGCGCCGCCGCGCGCCAGCAGCGCCGCGTTCGGCGGCACGACGAGGTGCCCGCGCAACTGCGAGACGAAGCCGCCCTCCTCGTCGGCGGCGACGAGCAGCCGCCGCGGGCGGGCGAGCCCGCGCAGGTGCGCGGTGAGGCGCCGCAGGTCGTCGAGGTCGCGGAAGTCGCGGCGGAAGAGGATCACGCCAGCCGGCGGGCAGGCGGCGAAGTCCCGCTCCCAGCCCGCCCCGGGCCCGCCCGGCGGCAGGCCGACCACCAAGTGGCGCGCGACGGCGCGCTCCGCGTCCATGGCGGCACGGTGGCCGAGGCGCGCGGCGATGTCAATCGCCGCGCGGCGCGGATCGCGCGGCGGGACGGCCCGGGCGCGTGACGCGCGCGGCCGCCGCGCGACGCCGGTGCGTCGACGGGCGCGGGGCCCGCGCCGCCGCGCTTCACCGGTCCGTGACGTGCGCGTCGCCGCGCCCGCGGACCAGCGCCCGGCGCAGGCCCCCCGGACGCGGCCGCGGGGCGCACGGACGCCGGGCGGTCCGCTTCCCTTTTGCGCCCCGGCGCGAGACACTGTCGCTCACGGCGGGCCGGGCGCGGACGCGGCGCCGCGT
>CALMJN010000270.1 GCA_937864385.1 uncultured Methanosarcinales archaeon
CTTTTCGAGCACAAAGTAGGGATTAAGGAACGACCTGCAATTCTTTACGAAATCGATGAAGACTACTTTAACGATTCTTCCAATGATTTGCAGGAACAAGATGACGAGATAGCGTCAATTTCCAATAAGGAATAAAGAAATAGTTCCTGTTACGATGGGCTGGAAGATTTAACCGGATACTTCCAGCTCAATAGTTTTTCCTCAATTGCTAGCCTGTGAAGCTACGTCGGCCCGAAAGCCCTATAAATTAGTTTTAACTAATATAACGCTTATGGGCGCAGATATCAGCCTTATGAGCATTTCAGGCAAAGTAGTTGGAGCCAAGCTAACTCCCAATGAGATCGGACAGATCAACAGGCTGGTCGAAGCTGGCCTCTACCTCAATCCCTCTGACTTCATCCGTGACGCCGTCCGGGAAAAGCTGGCGGCGATTAAGGTCATCCAGTACAGTGACGTAGATTATGAGACCGCCAAAAAGGAAGTTGCGGGCTACTTCCAGATGAAAGGAGAAGCATACGCCTCCGGCGCCAGCACCGAGCTGGAGCTGGATTACGATCTGGTGTGCAGGATCATGGATGATTTGGAGAAGGAGGGCAAGATGGAGGCCGTTCGATGAAGGGCTATGAGGCGGGTGACTCCATCCACGGCCATCGCATCATCGCCGAGGCCAGAAAGATCGGCGATCCGGTGGTCATAGTCAAGAGCGCCAGGCACAAAGCCCAGAGGATAGTACTGACCGAGAACGCCCTGGCCATAATTGATAGAAAGGGCAGATGGTGCGCTCAGGAATGATATCCGCCCAGCACATGATCAGTGATATCTTCATATCCTATCACTAAAAGCTGATATGCCATATCACTGATAACTATTTATACCTATCAGTAAATACTGATATTAACCATGAATTCCATCACCTCCATCGATTCTGAGCTGATTGAACTGCTGCGCACAGAGCTTGGATTCAGCAGCAATGCGTCGATCAGGCAGGAAAGCGCCCTCGGAGACAAATATCCCATCCGGTTTGATCTGGTCATCGAAGATGACAACAAAATATATGTGGTGGAGCTAAAACGGGTGGTGCGATTTGAGAGCCTCTCTCAGATGGGTTTTTTAAAGTTGCTCCTCTGCGCCAGGGATTTCGAGACTGGCAATATCCAGTTTGTCATCGCAGGAAAACGGATAACGCCGGAAGCTCTGGAGGCAGCAAAAAAGATCGGCATACGATTCATCAAGCTGCCGGCCAGCACAGGACTGCAAGAGGCTCGTGATAAGCCTGCCGTTGCCGCATTGAAACTCACCTCTCCCAAGTCATGGCAGGTCATCTCCAGCCTCCTCAAGATAGAGGTGGCATCCATCCGCCAACTCTCAATCAAATCCGGGGTCTCCTACGGCTGGACCCATGCAACCATAAAGGCCCTTGCTTCAAAGGGGATTGTATCCGATGCAGGCGGCTACATAAAGGTCGCCGATATCAATAAGCTCCTCAATGGCATCGCCTGGGAGCGGCCTTTCGAGAGGCTCTTCTCCCAGGAGATCCGCATATCCGCCAACAGCCCCCTTGAGCTGGCCCAGGAGATCTCCTCCGTCTGCAACGACCAGCAGATGCCATGCGCTTTTACCAGCTTCACCGCAGGGGAGATCTACACCGGCTATAGCGCAAGGCACGATACAGTCTACCTTTATCTTGAAAAGGTGAGCATCGCCCAGATTGCGGCAATGTTCGATTTACCTGATGCCGGGGGGATAGCGGTGCGAATCTATTCTCCGGACCGCGATGTGTTCAAGGATCGCAGGATTCTATCCGCAGATGGCGTCTGGCTTGTCTCACCTGCACAGGCCCTCCTTGACTGTGCCGGACTGGGATATTCAGGCCGCGACATCACCCAAAAGCTGGTGGAGATCTATGGCCAGTTATAGCCTCCCAAGAACGGCTATGAGCTCGTCACTGGAGGAGCTGATGGAGATATTCCGGTGGATACGTGCCCATGAGAAGGATGAGAGCGGACCTGTCACCGTCCTGATAGGCGGCTGGGCGGTTTACAGCTACAATCCCTGGTATGGATCAGTGGATATCGATCTGGTCACCAACAGCCGATCCCGGCATGATTTGATGTGGTACCTGAGAAATGAGCGCGGTTTTGTTTTCCAAAGGGATGATATGGTTCCCACCACTGTGGCGAAAAATGTCCCGGAAGGAAAGATCATCATTGATTTCGGTTCACGTGAGGATATTTGCCGGTTTGAGGGAAGAGATGAACAGTGCCCATTCTCGCTTCTTGACGGCCGTACTCAGGTGCGGGAGATAGTCACCGGTTTTCCTGTGATTGTGCCGGAGCAGACATTGCTTATCATTTTCAAGCTCAAGGCAGTATGGGACAGGTCATTTCGAATCCAGAATGGTCGATCAAGCGACGAGGAATGGGAGAGAAGCAAGCTGAAGAAGGACCGGGCGGATATTCTTGCACTAATTGACCCAGAAAATCGGGACACGGAGATAGATATTCAATATCTTGGTGAAAGGCTTCAGGAGCATCCATTCCTTGTTCAAATGCTGCGAGAGATCCCTGAAGACATGGATGCCATCAATATGTACCGCAGGATGGGTCAAGAGGATGTTAGGGCCCGTATTGAGAATCTGCTCCTGCTTGCTCTGGAAGATAGATGATGCCTATCGAATAGACCAGAATGAATAGGCCCGGAAAGATCAGCGATCAAAGAGATCCGATAAGCAAGGAGGTAGATTGAATCCACCTCCTTTATCGGCTTTTATGCTAAAAATGGTATTCAGGCCGCCACCCAGCCTGGATTCGCTCAAGCTACGATCTTGCTCTTGGCGATGTACTTGATCAGGTCCGGGCCCAGCCTGGCCTTCTTCTGAAGCTGGGCGGAGATATCCTCCATGCTGGCGCCGCCGGCGGACAGGGTCCGGATCTCCTCAAGTGTGGCATCCTCCACGGTGAAGTACTCATCCAGATCCTTTCTGTGGCCCCAGACATCTCCTTCCAGAAGCTCTACTCCCTGCATGTCCAGGAATACCTGCATGGCATTGGACATGGTCTTCTTGTAGGAAGGCGGAACCTGAATCATTCTCAACCTGGGGCACCTCTGCATCAGGCTGAGGAAGTCGACGTTGCTGGCGCGGAATGCCAGATGGATCATCTTTTCATTGGGATTTAGATTTGAAATCTCATTCTTCGAGCTGACTACCCTAAGTCTCATAGATACTCCTCGAAACTAAAGAACATTTCCATAGTATTAATAGACACTTGAACTGTACACATGTGTACAGATCGATATCCATCGCCTATAGACATATTGGTAAAAGAAAGTTTGTGGCATCATGATAAGCCAAATTTGAGAAAATGAAAAGGGATTAGAATATTAGAGAATATATATCATTCT
>CALMJN010000271.1 GCA_937864385.1 uncultured Methanosarcinales archaeon
TGGTCGTACTTTGCCGGCGCGAGATAATCGCAGAACACTTTAGTCAAAGGAAAATTAAGCCCCAGCTTTTCCAACTCTATATATGTTACGCCCAATTGCCGCAGCAATTCGTTTCGACCTAGCTCAAACCATCGGATATAATTGGTATGATAGACAATACCCATCGCATCTGTATCGGCATAAATCACACGAATTTGAGTATAATTACTGGGCAAGGAATGCACTCCCCTTAATAAATTTATCCATCAGAAGATGGCCGGGAGATACTAAAATGCCACTATTACTGGCTGCGGCTTCAGTAAAGGGATGCCCTGCAGACAGATTTTCTTCTTTGCGTGAAGATAATACAGCAAAAGGACTCGGATCGCCGACGTGAGTTTTCAGATCAATCGGGGTTGGATGATCGCTTAAAACCAGAATGCGATAATCACCCAATTTACCGATGTTATTCAATATCGTTCCTACTATTTTTTCATCGAAAAATTCGATAGCTTTTATCTTACCTTCAGCATTGCCTTCATGCCCCATTTCATCCGGGGCTTCCAAATGGAGAAAGACAAAGTCCATAAATTTCAGGGCATCCAGTGCCATTTTCGCTTTGCCTTCATAATTCGTGTCGATGTATCCTGTGGCCCCTTCCACGCGTAATGGCTTTAATCCGGCATTGATGCCCAAACCATTCAGTAAATCAACGGCTGAAATCATGCCGCCTTTTAAATCATATTTCTGGGTTAGTGGAACAATCTGTGGTCTTCTCCCCTGCCCCCAAAGCCAGATGCTGTTGGCCGGTTTTTCACCCCTTTTTAACCGCTCTCTGTTAATCGGGTGATTTTCAAGAATCCCGGCCGACTTGATCATCATCTGTCTCAACTCATCCTCTCCGTTCCCGACGGGAAGATAATCGGCTATCTCCTTGCCGGTGATGTCATGAGGCGGAGTACATTCGATCTTCGAGGCGCCCGAAGACCAGACCATTATATGACGGTAGCTCACGCCGGGATAGAGCTTCCTTCCTGGTATCAATGGAGCCAGGGAATCAATCAGCTCCCGCCCCTCCTCGGTGGAGATATGTCCGGCGCTGTAGTCTTTCATCAGGCCTTCCTCTATGGTCACAAAGTTGCAGCGAAAGGCGATATCATCCGGCCCCAGATAAACATTCATAGCCGCCGCCTCCAGCGGCGCCCGGCCGGTATAGCATTCCGCCGGATCATAGCCCAGGACCGAAAGGTTGGCCACATCGCTTCCCGGGGCAAAGCCCTCCGGCACCGTCCGGGCCAGGCCGCTTCTGCCTTGCCGGGCCAGTCGATCCATATTGGGCTTCTCTGCCGCCTGCAGCGGCGTCCTGCCACCTAAAACCTCCAGGGGGAGGTCTGCCATGCCGTCTCCTAAGAGAACTATCAGCTTCATCACAGTCCCGCCTTTATCTAAAAATAGTATTAATTATTTCTTCTTCTTACTGCGGGCCTCTGCCGCCTCACGGGCACTGATCTCCGCCAGATGCTTGTTCAGGACCTTGGCCAGGGTATTAAGCTTGACCCGGGTACAGGTAGCTCCGCGGGTGATGCCGGTGACTATGTCCACCACCTCGCCCTTGGTCTCCGTCTTCTGATGCGGCGGCCTGACTGCGCTGGTCCTGACCCCCTCCCGGGCGAAGTCCTCCATATCCATGGGGCACTGGGCCACCACCACCGCCGGTATATCCACCTGGGATAAGACCTCCTTGGCCTTGGATATTACATGGGAGCGCACATTGCCCAGATGAATGACTGCGATCTTATGGCGCGCTATCTGCTCCAGCTCCCGCTCATTCAGCCCGAAGGTTGGTCCGTAGCCTCGCGAGGCCTGGGGGAAGCTGTCCGGGAGTCCCGTTCCACCTTCCAGCACCAGAACGCTGGTCTGAATGCCCTCCCGGCGCAGTCCATAGGTCATCTCGCAAACCGGCTTGGTGATGTGCCGCCTTCCCGGGGACATGGCTATGGCGATAACATCGGGCTGGGTAGCCTCGGATAATGTTCCCCTCTGTGCCAGCCCGCCGCCCTTGGCCAGGCCCATGCTCTCCCGGCAATCCACCACCTGAGTTGCCCTGCCAATCATGATCGACTGTTGCGGGGAATAGCATATAGACCTGACGAAAGGGAGAAGGCGTAAGCGAGAATGCGTAAGTGAGAAGGGCGTAAGGGATAAGATAGCGTTTTTAAGCCGGGGCGATGAAAAGAGGGATTATGCTCACCTTCATCGGCTTAGGTTTATACGACGAGAAGGATATCTCAGTCAAGGGAAGTGAGGCAGTCGCTGCCGCGGATAGGGTTTATGCCGAGTTTTATACCTCCAGGCTGATGGGCACAACCCTGTGCCGGTTGGAGGCGTTCCACGGCAAGAAGATCCATCTTCTCAATCGCTCCCAGGTTGAGGTGGACCCCACCTGGCTGGGGCAGGCTAAAGATGAAGATGTGGCTTTTCTGGTGGGCGGCGACGCCATGGTCTCCACCACCCACCTGGACCTGAGGCTGCGGGCTATGCGTTTGGGAATTAGGACCCGATTGATCCACTCCGCCTCCATAGTCACTGCCGTGTCCGGTCTGTCTGGCCTGCAAAACTATCGATTCGGACGGTCCACAACCATCCCCTTTCCCTATCTGGCCCGGGGCAAGAGGATCGTCTCGGAGACGCCCTATCGGGTCTTGCAGGAGAACCTGGCCCGGAACCTGCATACCATGCTCTTTTTGGACATCCAGATGGAGCCTGAGGAGAGATATATGACTGCAGGCCAGGGTGCGGCACTGCTCCTGGAGATGGAAGAGGCGGCGGAGGAGATGCTGCCCCCCGGAGTCTTGGGCATAGGCGTCGCCCGAGCCGGCTCGGATGATGCTGTGATAAAGGCCGACCTTCTCTCCCGCCTCAGGGACATTGACCTGGGCGGTCCACTGCATATCCTGATCGTTCCGGCCAGGCTGCATTTCATGGAGGCGGAAGCCCTCAGGTTCCTGGCTGGGGCTCCGGAGGATGCCTTGATAGGCGCAGATTGATGGAAAAAAGTCGCAGTAGCTTTTAGGCTTGCCCGGCAGCAATCGCCAGAGTTATAAATACGGTATTCCCTTGACCATACCCCAGGAATCCCTGAGGATGGGATGAATATCTATTGCGAGGATGAGATGCCTAAAGTCACAGTGGAGATACCCCAACACATCATCGATGATGTGCAGTCTCATGTGGGGGACGGCAGGAAGTTCGTAAGCTTCTCCGATGCCGTGAGAACGGCACTGAGAAAGATGCTGGATCAACTGGATGAGATCGATAGACGCAGGGGGCGGGCAGGGCAATGAAGCTGGGAGTGGTTACTGAGTTCGATGCCGCACACAGCCTTCCCGGCTATCAGGGCAAATGCGCCCATATGCACGGCCACACCTACCAGGTGGAGATCGTTTTGGAGGGGGAGGTGGGAGCGGACGGCTTTGTCATGGATTTCTATCAGATCAAGAGGTTGGTGGCAGAGGCCCTGCAGGATCTGGACCATAGCTGCCTCAACCACATCCTGCCCAATCCCACTGCAGAGAGCATTGCCCAATTGATAGCCGACCGGCTGAAGCGAAATCTGAAGGGCACAGCGATTCGGCTCTTCTCCCTCAAGCTGTGGGAAGGAAAAAACAAATGGGTGATGATAGACTGAAATTCCTTGAAGGCTACTGGGTGGGAGTCACGTCCCATTCTTTGACCGACTCGGGATTTTCTTTGAGCTCCTTGAGCCGGGCTGCTGCCTGCTCCTCATAGAATTTCTTGTATTTCTTTTCTTTATCATCGCTGTTCCATTGGGCTATCTTTCGGTCCAGAGCCTCGAACATGTATTTCTCGGCGGCCTTGACCGTCTCCAGGTCTCCCCTCAAGACCAGAATCTCTCTATCCATCACCTCACCGGTCATGTCCATCTTGCCGGGCCTTCGGATCAGATCCAGATCGAAATTCTCCACAAGCTCGCGGATTACAGATACGGGCATGCTCAGGGGAATGGCCAAGTCAAACAGCCCGGTCAAGTCTTCTGCTTCTTCATTAGGTGAAACCATAATTATCGAGGTTATGGTCAATCCTGCCTTGATTTAAGTCTGTCGAAGATCCAGAACCTGATGCCAGGATCATGGTCAATGAGAGCTTGATTGAAGGATGCAGCATGCTCTTGCTCTAGCATGAGCAGGATATTTTTCTCAAATCCGGCATTTTCCGGCACCCAATTGCGGCAGGGGATGGCAGAGAAGGGAAACAGTTATTAATGGGATCATCAATGCAAAGTGCGGATCGGGCCCGTAGCTTAGCCAGGTTGAGCGCACGGCTGATAACCGTGAGGTCACGCGTTCAAATCGCGTCGGGCCCATAGCAGTCTTTTAAAATGAGTTTATGGCAGGTTTATAGCTGCCCAGCTTAAAACGATTTTATCCCGATATATCCCCCTCCAGATCGACGTTCATAACATAATGGAACGGCAGATTCTGGCACCATCCAGATTTCTCGAATAGAGACATAAAGCAGACGCCAATCAGTTTCTTGTATTGCATTTTGCCCAGAAAATCCTTCATCTCCTCGGCCTTGACCCCGATTTTGGGCATGGCCATGCCGCCCAGAATCACAACCACATCCGCCTTGGCATCTGTCGCGCCAGCCAGCTCCATGCCGTATTCAGTGGCCACCATACTCCTGGCTTTATCCATCTGCAATCCGGGCATAAAGGCCAGGGACTTTTCTCGTACCGGATAGCCCAGAAACAGGGCAAATGGGGTGCAAAATCCGGGAGAGCCGATGAATACTATCTTCTTGTCGTCCTTTACCAGATCCCTAAATCCGTTGAGCATGCCGCCCAGACCCTTTACATCCTGCATTTTCTCCATAAAGACCAATCCTATAATCTCTGCCGCGATATACTGGCTGAGAATTCTTTAGGCATTTAGACTACTGAGATGATATAGTTAATCTTAAAGCTTGATCTGAAAGCTTGATTCAAAACGTTTATGAGGAGAGAACTGCCTCTTGGCGGTGATGTCTAAGAGAAATGTAGATAAGGGAGATGGCGGCAAAAAAACTGCGGTGCAGCCCAGAGAGGCCAAGCCGAAAGGTGCCTCATCCACCTCTCTGGAGAATAAGGCTAAAGCTCTGAGCAAAGCTGCGGCTTCGATGAGCAATGACCTGTATATTTATATCGCACTGATATTGACTGCTATCTTTTCATTTTATCTGCGCGGCATTGTGCCCTGGAACCGGGTCTTCTCGGGCAGCAGCGTCATCTTCAGCAGCGAGACCGATGCCTGGTACCATATGATGCTGGCTCACGGCACGGTCATCAACCTGCAGAGGCTCTTCTTCGATCCCATGACCAACTTCCCTCATGGAACGCCCACTCACTTCGGACCTCTGCTCAGCTGGGCCATAGCTATATTCTCCTATATCTTCGGTCTGGGCAATCCTAGTGCTCATCTGGTGGATGTGGTAGGAGCCATGATGCCGGCGGTCATGGGGGCTCTGCTGGTCTTTCCGGTTTACTTCATCGGGAGGGAGCTACTGGGCAAGAGCTGCGGCCTGCTCTCAGCGCTCATTGTGGCCGTACTTCCCGGCCAGCTCTTCAGCCGCACTACACTTGGATTTACAGATCACCATGCGGCAGAGATACTTTTCAGCACCCTGACCATGATGTTTCTCATCCTGGCCCTGCATTCAGGAAGGAGCATGAGCTTTGCCGCGGTGCAGAAGGATTGGTCTTCGTTCAAAAAGCCTCTGCTTTATTCCGTTCTGACCGGTGTAGCCCTCGGTCTTTATATCGATGCCTGGGCATCAGGATTTCTTTTTGAGGGAATAATTCTCCTATTTCTGCTGCTGCAGAGCATCTTTGATCATATCCGGGGAAAAAATGTGGAGTATCTGAGCATAACTGCGGGCATTGCCTTCCTGGCGGCTATTGTTCTGGTGCTTCCCTTTGTGGATTCAGCCAACGGCTTCAGCAATTACTATTATAGCCTCTTCCAGCCTACAATTCTGCTCATAGGTATTGCAGCGGCAGTATTTTTGTCTATCCTATCCCGGCT
>CALMJN010000272.1 GCA_937864385.1 uncultured Methanosarcinales archaeon
ATCGCCAGCTTTAGCTTTATTTTATTTGCTTGATGAGGAGATCAGCGTTAAACATCGGATAAGCGTATGATCTATATATAAATCTATTTCCGCAACTGCCTGCCAGGAGATTGTTTGAGCCATAGAGTCTGATGGAAGGGAAAAAACAGGAGACAAGTCATCGGTGATCTTACCAGCTATATTATTATAAACCATAATTATTCAAAAAGGAATGTGCTCCGCGCTCGATGGGGCGCAGGAGACATTCAATTCGAGGCCAGCTTTCGCACCAGGGGCATGATCGCCGGCCTGATAGATTTCTCCTGTTTTGGCCCCCCCACGGGAAGTCCCATCTCCAATCCCATGGATCCCATCATCTCCTGATTGAAGCGATCTGAGATCTCGTCGAATATCCTTTTGTAGGCCTGGCAGTGGGGATCGACTCCCCTGATCTCGCCATCGCTGGGAGCTATGGCATTGTAGGGGCAGCCTCCCCGGCAGTATCTTATGTGCTTGCAGCCCTTGCACTCCCGGTCCACATGCTCCTTGAAGCGGCGCATACGAACTCCTGCCTCGGAATTCGTCAGCTCATCCGGGCGGGGACGGTCCCGGACATGGCCCATGACATATTCAGGCATTCCCACAAAACGGTAGCATGGATAGATGCTGCCGTCCGGGCCCACGGCAAAGGTGTTCTCCATGCAGTCGACGAAGGTGCAGACAGTTCCCCTGCCGGTCAGGACACAGCGAGCGTAGTCGTTGATGTTTCGCACCTCAATTCTGTCCATGTTCTCCAGATACCTGTCCATCAAGTAGACCAGGAGATCTCCGTACTTTTCCGGGGCTAGGGCCCACCTTTCCGGCTCGTCGCTCTTCAGTGAAGGCAAGGCCGGATGCAGCTTGAGGGTGAGATGGTTGTCCATGAAGAAATTGAATATATCCTCTTTGGAGTGGACGGAGTGGGAGGTGAAGGTGCAGATGAACTGAACATCAAGGCCGTGCTCTTTTGCCAGTTCATAGCCTTTCATGGTCTTTTCATAATAGCCCTCCGACCTCTGAAGATCGTTCAACTCCTTTGGACCATCCAGGCTGGAGCCGATGGGGATATGATACTGAGCAAGGACATCAGCCAGCTCGGGAGTCAGCTTCCAGAGATTGGTCTGCAGGGCGAAATTGGGCTCCAGGTGAGCCAGCTCATCGGTCAGCATCGGCAGGGCTTTCCTGTAGAAATCGGCCCCGGCCAGAAGGGGCTCTCCGCCGTGGAAGGTGAATGTAACCGGATCGTCCCTGAAGTCCTTGAGCCAGGACACTATATCCGCCACCGTATCCAGGCTCATGATCGGTGAGCCGGCATCTGAGCTCCAGCAGTAGGCGCACTTGGAGGGACAGCCCAATGTTGGGATGATCATGACATGAAATGGCCTTTTGACCTTTTTCTTCTCTCTTCTAATTTGCCTCATAATTTCTCGCCCTTCTTTGCATGCAATAAATTGCTCATGGCAGATCAACTATTCTCTGGTTATCCTATCCGCATCCACCCTGGCCCGGCACAGGGGCGGCAGGTCCTTCCACATGGCCATCTCACCACCCCTTACCACCAAGGCGCCATCGATTCCCGGACGGTCTATGGCCGCAAAGCACTCCTTTAAAGGACCGTCCATGGCTACGGCATTTCCCAAAGCAGTGGCCGCGGCATCAGCCAGCATCACATCCCTGGATACCACCACCGCGGCATCGGCCCAGCCGAAAGAGAGGGAAGGGCCCACCGTGCCGGAGCTGGTGCAGATGCCCATAGGCACCTTCCTGGGCGGGATCTCAAAGGCCAGATCTTTAACTGTAGAGCTTCCCGCATAAATTCCTACAATTATGGGATGATCGTTGAGGATGCAGATGTCTCCACCGTTGTCCACCACGGCATAGGCAGCTCCCTCCTCCATCATTGCCGCCACGGCATACCCGGCTATGGCTCCGGCCACCGCCGCCATGGGGCCGACTCCAAAGGCAGCGCCGCTCTCTATCATCTGCCTCACTATTAAAGGGGCCCTGACATCATTTAGATCATATGGTTCCAGGGTTATTTCAAAGAAAGGATCGCGCCTGATAAAATCCTCAAGATAGGCTCTCTGCTCTTTTATGGCTCTTTTGGCGGCATCAATCTCCACCCCCTTCCGGGCCAGAATGGTGACAACCGTCTCCTTAAGTTGATAGTGATCCCGCAAGATCTCAGACATATCCAAATCATTCCAGGAGAGATTTATACAGCCCTGCCCTGGCCAGGGCCTCCTTTCTGCCTCTAAGCCTCACAATCAGCTCATCCTCATACCTCACTGCCACCAGATCGGTGCTTTGATAGAGCCGGGATAGCTGAGACAAGCCCTGAGAGGTGTAAGGCAGTCGGATCTCATGCTCCGGGAGGGGCTCTAGACGCTGGGAGAGGCATTCTTCCAGGATACCCAGACCCTGACCGGTTGCGGCTGAGGCCAGGACGGGACAGGGAGCCAGATCGCTAACCATCTCCACCTTCTCTGCCGCCTCTCTTTCATCCAGCCGGTCGGACTTGTTCAGGACGGTGACTATTGGTGAGGTTACATCGCAGTCCCAGAGAGCCTTATGAGAGGCTATCAGCTTGCGGCGGAGGAGGTTGATGGGGTCGCTGATATCCGCCACCAGCAGCACCAGATCCGCCTGGGAGATCTCAGACAGAGTGGAGCGGAAGGCCTTGATCAGGAAGTGGGGCAGATCGTCGATGAAGCCCACTGTATCCGTTAGCAAGACCCTTCTTCCCAGCACCTCCAGGGCTCTGGTGGTGGGCGATAGGGTGGTAAAGGGCTGGTCCTGGGCTATAACAGCCGATCCGGTGAGGGAATTGAGCAGAGTAGACTTGCCGGCATTGGTATATCCGGCCAGGGCTATCAGATCGAAGCCCTGCTCTCTCCTCCTCTGCCTGCGGTTCTCTCCCTTGTCCTCTCTGGCAGCGAGCTCGGCCCTGATCTTGGCCATTCTTCCCCGGATATCATGATACATGGATTCTTCATAGGCCCCTGCTCCGCGAAAGCCCGGCTGCTCTCCCCGCTTTTTCAGAGCCAGGGCATTTCTGACCTGGGGGGCATCGTAGCTGAGCCTGGCCAGTTCCACCTGCAGCTTGGCCTCCCGGGTAGAGGCGCGGGAGGAGAATATCTCCAGGATGAGGTTAAACCGGTCCAGCACAGTAACTCCAAACTCGCTTCGGATGTTGTAGACCTGGCCTGGGCTGAGCGGATTATAGAAGATGAGCCTGAATGGGTGGTAGCTTAAGGCCTCCTCGATCTTTCCCCGTCCCATCTGGAAGAGATTGTCCCGGCTTCGGCGCTGGCTGATCTCTGCCAGCACCCGGTATCCGGCCGCCTGGGCGAGGCCAATGAGTTCCCTCATCTTGGAGGGATCTGAGGCTTTACCGGGGCTCTCCCGGATCAGCAGAACCGCCGTCTTATCCTCGCTTCTCATTCCATGACCCTCTCTTTTCCACTCTCTTTTCCACTGTCTATTCCACTGTCTATTCCACTGTCTATTCCACTGTCTATTCCATATCGGATAAGCCTTCGTCCGGCCAGGGAGATGTGGTGGGCCAGCTCCACCGCCGTCCTCTCGGCCAAGGTCTGAGGATACTTGAAGTCCCTTCCCAGGATGCTTTTCACCCGCCAGACCTCCAGGTTGTAGAGATCGCCAGATTCTGCTATTATGATGCCAGGAAGTCCAATGCAGGCCTCGATTATGATATCAGAGATCAGATTGATATCCAGGGAGCCGGCCTGGCAGCGGGTCAGCCTCACCGAGTCGATCCTCTCTAAAAAGTTGGGGGATATGCGGGCGGAGACTGCAGCGCAGACCATCTCATATCGGCCCTCCGCCTCATGCCGGCCGGAGATGTCCACTGCCACTATCTCTATCTATTCATCCCCTTGCAGCATCTGTTTTCATCGTTTGATGATGGGATGCCTGTCCACCACATCTCTGGCTTCATCCAGGGTCAGCCCGGCACCCATAGCTATCTCCACCGCCCGCTCCCTGCTGATGAGATCCTGCGGTGCATGGCTATCTGTGTTTACCACCATCTTGGCTCCAGCCAGCCTGGCCAGGCGGGCCACATGGCCGTTGGTTATATTATGCCCGGAGCGGGAGGTGATCTCCAGGCAGATATCGTTCTCCCTGGCCAGCTCCGCCTCCTCCAGGGTGATGAATCCGGGGTGGGCCAGGATATCCACATCAGCCTCCAGGGCGGCCCGGTTTGTGCCCGGCCGAACCGGCTCGACCGGCGTCTCTCCATGAACAACCACTATCTCCGCCCCCAGGCGGCGAGCCAGAGAGGCAAGCGGCCCGATCTTGGGAGGAGGGATATGGGTCAGTTCAGCTCCCACTAGAATCCGCATGTCCAGCACCTCCTGCAGATAATGGGCCTTGGAGACGCAGGAGAGGATATGCTCGATATTGGTGTAGTCGGCATGATCGGTGATGCCTATGGCTTTGTATCCCAGCACCTCCGCCCGGCGCACCAGCTCGGAAGGGATCAACTCGCCATCGCTGAATGTGGTATGGGTGTGCAGATCGATCATATAGCTACATAAGATCCTGGACATGATATTAAGCATTGCTGCAGAAGGAGTTAAAGCATAAAATGAAGGGCCTTTGGGTTAGAGAAGAGAAAAGTCTGGACTATAGAAGAAGGGAATGGCTCCCCAGGCCGGGATAATGGTACTTTTAAGATCTACCTCTCCTGCAGGGTCTCAAATTCCTTGACTATCTCTTTGCCCACCACGACCTCATCTATGCTGTGGATGGCCGCCCCGAAGTTCCGGATCACTTCCTCCACGGCATCATAATCTATGTTCTCCCCCTGGATGGTGGCTTTGACCGACTCGGTCTCCTGGTCCACCTCGTCCAAACTTAAGTTGACTCCGGCGACGCCGTGTACTTTGGCCAGAGCAGTGGCCAGATCCAGGATGGTGGGCACATGAGGCTTCAATACATCAAGAACCAAACGCCTGATCATGGTGTTCATATATCCCATTCTCTGATGCATTTTCCCAATCGGTTGCTCTTAAAGTCATGGAATTAATTAATTTTTCCCCTTCTTTTTGTACCTGGTCTTCATGGCCGAGGCGATCCTCTTTAAAGCTGCTGATTTAGGGCCGGCTCGGGCAATCATTATCCTCCCCGCCGCGCCTTCCATATGCCAGCATTTGGGATGCCTCTTCTCCCTTTCGATCTCCGGCGGGAGGCCCGATTTAATGGCGGCTGTGATCAGCAGATCCAGGCTTGGCTCAGACACGGCATCCTGGATGGAGACCATTCTGCCCTCATCCCGGGAGCGGGAAGCATCGAAGTAAATGGGCCATATGACCATCTTGTCCTTTTCAGGCATGAATCTGGCTGTCTATCTCCTTGCTTAAAGCACCTTTGTCTGGCAGGCGGCCTCTGCGAAGAGCATTGCATCGCAAAAGCCTTTTAGCTTTGTTGGGCCATAAGGATATCAGGACAATGGTGGAGCTATAAACAATGAGCCTAGAGACTTATCCTGTTGCCAATGTAGGCGGAAAGGAGATTCCATATGACCCTGAGCAGCTGAGAAGGATCCAGGAGCATCCATGCTTCAGCGAGAAGGCCTGCCACTCCTTTGGCCGAATGCACCTGGCAGTGGCGCCAAAATGCAACATCCAGTGCAAGTACTGTGTGAGGGATTATGATTGCGTCAATGAATCCCGGCCGGGCGTGACCTCTCAGGTGCTCCGGCCCAAAGAGGCATTGGAGCGGGTGGACCAGGTCCTGGAGAAGTACCAGTACATAAAGGTGGTAGCTGTTGCCGGTCCGGGAGAGCCTCTGGCCAATGAGGAGACATTTGAGACCCTGCGCCTGGTGGGAGAAAAATATCCACATCTCATCCTCTGCATCAGCACCAACGGCCTGCTTTTGCCGGACAAGATCGAGGAGCTGGACCGCCTGGGAGTCTGCAACATAACTGTGACCATGAATGCCATCGACCCGGAGATCGGCCAGCAGATTTACGATTATGTCAGCTATAAGGGCAAGAGATATGAGGGTCTGGAGGCGGCCACGCTCCTCCGCGACCAGCAGCTCAAGGGAATAGCAGAGGCCCTGAAGAAGAAGAAAATCATCAAGATAAATACGGTGCTGATTCCGGGCATAAACGATGAGCATGTCTTTGATATCGCCCGCAAGATAAAGGAGATGGGCGTCTACATCCATAATGTCATGCCCCTCATCCCCCAGTACAAGTTCGCCCATATCCAGCCGCCTTCGCCCGAGGAGAAGAGGAAGATCCAGGAGGAGCTGGGCAAGATCATCAAGCAGATGAAGCACTGCCGGCAGTGTCGCTCCGATGCCATCGGAAAGCTGGGATGCGATGTGCAGCAGGAGTTCCAGAGCAGAACCCGGGAACAAAGCTAAGAGAGCCTGGTGGAGGGGCGCTGAGGCACAGGGCTTTGAGCATTTTGCTGCGCGGGCCTCATAACTGCGGGCCTAAAAGAGTGGCTTCCGGCGTGGCCAGCCGCGCCGGATGCACCTGATTTTTCGAACTATTAATCCCTGGATATCAATGCTTGAGCATCTTGCTGATGCTGTTTGTTGCCCCAGCGATGCTGCTGGAGATCCCTGAGATGAGGCTCTTTTTCTCAGACTGGGCGGAAGGTTTGCCCTCGGCAGGCCTGGCGCTGCTTTGCCTCTTATCCTTCTTCTTGGATACTGAGTTTCCGTTTTTCATCTGGAAATTGCTGTTGCGGTCTTTAGGTCCCTTGCTCTGTTTTTTATCTTTTGCCATTTTTTATCCCGGCCACCGGTCAATGTTAAAATTAATATAGGTTTCGCCCTCTAGATGGGTCAGGCCTCGAGCTCTAGCGGGAGCCTGATGCCCCTGCCTGCCGCCATAGCTTTTTCGTAGACGGCAAAGCCGGCGGCAACATCCTGGATCCCCAGGCCAGTGGAGTCGAAGATAGTGATCTCCTTATCATCCTCCCGGCCGGGCTTCCTGGCCGCCAGGACCTCTCCGATGGCAGCGAAGATATCCTCCTGGCGAAGCAGTCCCTGGGAGATGGGCACATTAACCTCGCCTGAGTGGGCCGCCTGGACCGGATCATCCACAAAGACCTTGGCTCTTTTGGTCAAGGCCGACTCCAGCTCCTGCTTTCCTCTGGCATCAGCACCAATGGCGTTGATATGGGTTCCGGGATTGATCCAGTCATCTCTCACCACCGGACGGCGAGAGGGCGTTGTGGTTACCAGAATATCGCACTGGCAGGCGTCTTCAGCCTTCTTTTCTATAATGAATTCACCATTAAAAATATCCCGGCCGTACTTTGCCAGGGACTGGCAGCTCTCCAGGGATAGATCGAATATCCTCACCTGATCCAGCTTAAAAAGCCTGGAAAGGCCCAGGAGCTGGGCTCTTGCCTGCACTCCCGCCCCGATCATTCCCACTGTGCGGCTTTCCTCCCGGGCCAGGAGCCTGGCGGCCACGGCTCCTGCTGCTCCCGTGCGCATGGCGGTGAGATGAGTCGCACCCATGATGGCCAGAGGTGCTCCTGTTTTTGGCGAGACCAAAGTCAATAAGGCCATGACTGTGGGAAGGCCGATGGCGGCATTTCGGGGATGGACATTGACTGTCTTGACCCCGGCCTGATCCACCCTTTCCAGATATGCGGGCATGGATCTCAAATCACCCTCATAGGGGGCAAAGTTGAGATAGGACTTGGGCGGCATCTGGGTGCGGCCAATTCCGTGATCATAAAATGCCTCCCTTACGGCGGCGATCGCTTCGTCCATGGTCAGAAGATCCTTGACCTCATCTTCCCCGAGCCAGAGTACCTCCATAACAGCACCATAAGGATCAAGCCGGCTGAGAAGAAATAACCTTCGAAGAGCTTATCGCTGTCCGAAGGCTATATCATCCAAGAGACCAAAAATTAGGTGACTCGGAGCTGAAAGACTGATGAAAGGCATCAAAGACAAGTTTCCCCATCTGCCGGAGGAGATTTCAGGGCTGAGGGATCTGGCCTACAACCTCTGGTGGAGCTGGCATCCCGAGGGAAGGGAGCTATTCAAGCTCCTCAACCGTCAGGGCTGGTTTTTAAGCAATCACAATCCGGTAAAGATGCTCAACCGCATGAATGAGAAAGAGCTGCAGGCTGCGGCATCCAATTCCCATTTCCTGAGGCATTATCACTCGGTGATGGCCCGCTTTGAAAATTACATCAACCCCAAAGCCGGCTGGTTCTGCGAAAAAATAACCGCGCCAGAGAGATGCAGGATAGCCTACTTCTCAGCCGAGTACGGACTGCATCATGCCCTTCCATTTTATGCCGGAGGCCTGGGATTTCTGGCCGGAGACTTCCTAAAAGAGTGCAGCGACTTGAGCATACCACTGGTTGCAGTGGGCTTCATGTACCCCCAGGGATACCTGCGCCAGATGATCTCTTCCGAGGGCTGGCAGGTGGGTGCCTGCGAGATTATGGACCGGGAGAATGCTCCCATTCGAAAGATGATGGATGAGGAAGGAAATCCCATCAGCGTCAAATTCCCGATCATGGATCAGCCCATCTATCTCGAGGTCTGGGAGGTACTGGTGGGAAAGATCAAGCTCTACCTCATCGATACCTCCAGCGAGGTCAACGATCCCTGGAACCGGGTGATATCCGACCGGCTTTACACCGGAGATCTGGAGCAACGCCTGCGCCAGGAGATTGTACTGGGGATCGGCGGAGCCAGGATCCTGCACCATCTGGGTCTAAACTATTCCGTCATACAT
>CALMJN010000273.1 GCA_937864385.1 uncultured Methanosarcinales archaeon
GAAGGCATTCCCAAAAAGCAGCCGGTAAAGCGGAAGTATCCGGGCACCCCCTCCAGATTGATGCCGTCGCCATTTCCGGTGGTATCCACCATGTGGTACTTGTCATCGCCGGGCAGCAGCACCAGATTGAAGGCATGGCCGGGATGATCGCCCACGAGGGGCAGATCAAAGGCAAAGCTTGCGGTCATGAAGGCCTCGCTCTGGTTGTATCCCGCCTTTCGGAGCATGGTGGTGAGGGCGGCAGAATAGTCGCTGCATACCCCGGTCTGGAGGATATTGATGGTGGCATGGGCGGGAAGCAGCCCCATGCTGGCGCTGTTCTGGCTCATATTGCTGTCCGAATGCCAGGCCGCTAAGCCCCTCTCCTGGGGCCGGCAGGAGAGATTGGATACATTGTCATTGTAGCCGTCCGTGAAGAGCCGCTTTCCCGATACCCAGGAGCCGCACATACGGGTGCATTCGGGATAGCCGGAGCAGCAGGCCTTGAAGAGAGCATAGCCTTTCATATAACGGGCATCAGGACCGAAGGAGTTGATCAAATATATGCCCCGGCACTTTTTCCGGTCTCCGCCTGACCTATTGCAGGCATCGGCGCAGGCCTTGCCGGGCAGGGGCGAGCCGTCGCAGCAGTCCACCGCTTCGGCCACAATCCAGTCCAGATGGGGATGGCAGACCTCCACCTGCTGGCATTCTTCCGTGCCATTGGGCCAGATATCCCTACAGGGGGTATCGGGAGGATAGTATCTGGGCCGTGGATCGACCTTGCCGCATACCCAGGGCTCGGCAATGGCGATTTCCACATAGGCCAGGTCAGACCGGCTGCCTGAGTCGCTCACGCTGAGGGTGATATTATGCCATCCCAGGCTGAGGTTATTTCTCTCCAAGTGCTGGCCGGTGCCCAGGTAGCTGTCCCTGCTGGAATGCCAAAGAAAGCGGCAGGGCTCCCTGGGGCAGGAGCGGGCGGAGAACTGAACCGTCTCTCCCCTCTGGAATGTGCGCACATCTTCTGGAGTGAGAATAGCCGCCCCATCACAGTTCTGATTAAGGACGCCATTCCCTGGCAACTGGAGTTCTGCATCCCTCTCCATGATGCTCATGCTCTCGTTTTGGGGCAATGCAGAAATCGAATAGTTATCCAATCCAGCCTGGCAGCCGCAATCATTCCCTGCCGAGCTGATGCCGACGCTGTACTGCGATTGGACCGGAACACCAAAAGATCCAGGGCCAGCTGGACCGGGGAGATGAACCAGGGAGGCCATGGAAAGAGCAATCAATGCCAGGGCCAGGAGAGAATATAGCAGAATGCCCCTTCTTCTGTTCCTCCCGATGGTGAGAAGGGGAAGCCGGATGAGGTGGGGGGAGAAGGAGAGAAGCAAGAAGGCGAAGAGGAAGAGTACACCGGATACAGACCAGGTCTTCCAGCCATAGGGCAGCAGAGTTATAGCCGCCTGGGTCAGGGCAAAGCCGAAAAGGCCGGCAAAAAGAAAGATAAGCCTGGCGGCGTCCCGGCGGCGGCGCAAAGCCAGCCAGGCT
>CALMJN010000274.1 GCA_937864385.1 uncultured Methanosarcinales archaeon
TCTGCTTGACAAAGGGCCTCCCAGCCAATAGCATCCACAGTCCCAGGCAGGCCAGTCCCACCAGGATGTTCATGGCCCCCAGCACCCGCACCGTATCCCCCCAATCCTGGGAGATGACCGCCATTCCCATGCTGCCCATCAGGACCCCAAAGCAGCTCATGAGGGCTACAGCCGAGCCGGTATCCTCCTCCTGCTGCTCCAGCATCAGATTGGCCCCCGGAGTTCTGATGCAGCTGGACATTATGGTAGCCGGAAAGAGGCAGACAGCAAACATCCAGGGCTCCCGGCTGCCGAAAAAGTACACCAGAAGCCCTCCCGCCGATATGGCGGCAAATCCGGTCATGATGATGGAGCGGCGGGCGAACCTGCGAGAGAGGCGCAGGTACAGAGCCGGGCCGCCGATCATCCCCAGGGCATTGAAGGCGAAATAGAGGCTGTAGAGCTTCTCGCTCAAAGAAAAGCCGTCTATGTAAATATAGGAGGATGAGGCGATATAGGCCATGCCGGAGAAGCTCAGGAGGGAGAATATGAGCAAGAGGGAGAGAAAGCCGGGATTCTTTGCCACCAGGCCCAGCCGTCCCAGGGACTGCCAGAGGCTCCCGCTGTACCGGCTCTCCAGTGTCTCCTCCAGGGCCAGGCTGCCGGCCAAGGCTAGCAGGCCGATGCCGCCCAAAACCAGGAACACTCCCCGCCAGGAGGTGAAGCCGAGAAGGACAGCGCCGAAGGCGGGAGCGACCATGGGGGATATGAGCACCATGGAGGATACCCAGGCCAGAATCACCTCTCGATTGCGGCTCTCGTAGACGTCCTTGATCATGGCTGTGGCCACGGCGGAGGCGGCACTGGCTCCCACTGCCTGGAGCACCCGGAAGAAGATCAGCTGATTGATGTCCTGAGAGGCGGCGCAGAGGAGTCCAGCCAAAGAATAAATGGAGAGGCCGACCAGCAACACGGGCCTGCGACCGTATTTGTCGCTCCACGGCCCCCAGAAGAGCATTCCTGCTGCGAAGAATACAAAGAAGAGTATGAGGGTGAGGTTGACCCGCTCCGCTGATGCCCCAAAGTACTGGGCCATGCCGGGGAGAGCAGGAAGATACAGATCTGTGGATAGCGGAATGAAGGCGCTGAGAAAGGCGATCAGGCCGATTGTGCCCCTGTCGCCCAGATATCTCTGCTTGGGGCCTTTTCCGGATAGAGCGGAGCGATTATCGCCTTGTGATCTCAATCTCCGCCTCGAGAGCTGCTTTTCTTCTCCAGCCTCTCCAGCAGATCACACAGCTTGTTGGCGCTGGCCACCACCGTTCTCCTGCCGATGCGGTCCTCAGCGGCAGGCCGCACAGCAATCCCCCCGAAGTGGGCATCGTCTCCCACCACAATCATCCCGTGAATGTGCATCCATGCCTGGATCGCCTCCAGGGTCTTCTCCTGGCCGCCGTTGCGCGATCCTCCCACGCTGATGGCAGAGCCAACCTTGCCCTTGAGCCGGAAGTTCTGCCGGCGCAGGGGAATGGTCCGGTCCAGAACAGCCTTGAGCTGGCCGGTCATTCCTCCGAAGTAGACTGGCGAGGCGACGATTATGCCGTCAGCTTTTTCCAGAGAGGAGAGGATTCCCTTCATATCATCCTCTTTGGGGCAGGGCCTTCCCTTGCTGCAGTCGCCGCAGTCGCTGCAATAGTCCGCTTTCAGTTCAGATAAAAGCAGCCTCTCCGTCTCAAAGCCCCTCTCCCCGGCCACGGCCAGAGCCTCATTCAGGAGAAACTCGGAATTTCCCGCCTTGCGTGGGCTGCCGCATATCCCGACCACCATCATCTTCTCTTTCACCCCTGCTTGCCACTGGCAGGAACAAAATATAATTGTTTTGGAGCTGTGCGGTAAGGATGCAGCATTGCTCCGGATGCGGCCTCTTCCTGAGACCCCTCCTTAGGGACAGGCCTAGCCTTCCGGAGCTGATGCCTCCATATGGGCCTGGTATTTTCTCTATAGCTCCACCATCTTGGCGCTGACGACGCCCGGCACCTCTTTCAGCCTCTTCATGATCTCATCGGAAGCCATGTGGTCCACGCTCAAGACCATGAGCTGGGGCTTGCCTTCCGCTATGCGGCCCACATGCATTCCGCCGATGTTGATCTTTCCCTCGCCCAAAACCACGCAGCAGGGGCCGATGATATTGGGCCGGTCCTCGATGATGGCCACCACCATATCTCCCTCGGAGGGGATATAGGTATGATACTCGTTGAGCTGGATGATGCGCTTCTCCTTGCCGGAGACAGTGCCCTGCAGGACGGTGCTCTTGCCACTCTTGCTCAGCTTGAGGGTGATGGCATTGCTGTATCCATTGGCCGATTCCGTCTTGCTCTCCATGAGCTTGAGCCCCATCTCCTTGAGGGTCCTCTGGGCATTGACGAAATTTACGCTGCCGTCTCCCATGACGCAGCCGAGCAGGCCGATTATGGCGGAGATGCTCACCGGCCTGGTGTCCTTCTCCGCCAGGCTCCCGCTGTAAGTCAGCTCCAGGCTCTCAAAGCCGGAGCCAACCAGCTGCCCGGCTAAAGAGCCCATCCTCTCCGCCAGGCTCATGAAGGGCTCCATCACCGCCAAAGTTTCCGGGGAGATGGCAGGCATGTTGATGGCATTGGTGGGCAGACCTCCCCTGGCTATGGCCAGGATCTGGTCCGCCACGGCCAGGGCCACATTGACCTGGGCTTCAGCAGTTGATGCGCCCAGGTGAGGGGTGACGATGATCTTATCCTGCTCCAGCATAGGATTTCCGGTGGGAGGCTCCTTGGTAAAGACATCCACAGCCGCTCCAGCTACTGTTCCCTCTGCCACGGCTTTTGCTAGTGCCGCCTCATTGATAATCCCGCCCCGGGCGCAGTTGACGATCCGGACACCGGGCCTCATGATCTTGAACTCGTCCTCATCGATGAGATTTCTGGTCTCATTGGTCAGCGGCGTGTGCACGGTGATGAAGTCGCCCCCCCGCAGCACGCTATCCAGGTCGGCCAGGGTGATGCCCATCTGCTGGGCCCTCTCCTCGGTTACAAAAGGATCATAAGCCAGAATCTGCATGCCGAAAGACTTCATGCGTGCCGCAACCTCGGCTCCCACCCGGCCCAGTCCCACCACGCCCAGGGTCTTGTTGAAGAACTCCACACCGGTGTACTTCTTGCGGTTCCACTCCCCTTTATGCAGAGCAGAGTTGGCCTGGGGGATATTTCTGGCCAGGGCCAGCATCATGGCGATTGTATGCTCGGCGGCGGAGATGGTGTTTCCTCCCGGGGTATTGAGGACTATGATTCCCTTTTTGGTGGCCGCCTCCACATCAACGTTGTCTATTCCCACTCCCGCCCTGCCAATGACCTTGAGCCGCTCTGCGGCTTTGATAACATCGGCGGTGACCTTGGTCCCGCTGCGTATGACCAGGGCATCGTAATCCTTTATCTTTTCAATGAGCTCCTCCGGAGAGAGGTTGGTGATGACATCAACCTCTGCTCCCGACTGTAGCCTCTTCACGCCTTCTTCGGCGAGTGGATCGCTGACAAGAACCTTCATAAGCATTCCTATGTCAGTTTTGAAGCCCTACAAGGATTTGATTCTTTCGAGAGAAGAGAGAGTTGGTGAGGCGCAGACCGGACGGGCGGATTACCGACAAATCTGAGACAAAAGAGTACTCATAACCGGAGAACCATGGAAGAAATCTATTCCGAGGAGATGGCCTCGTATCCGGTGAGTATGTCCAGAAGCTCGGAGGATATGGCTTCCTGGCGTTGCTTTCGATATCTGGACATAAGAGCGTTCAGGTGCTCCTCTATGTTCCTTTCTGCCGCCTGCATGGACGAAAGCCGGCTGAAGTTCTCGCTGGCCAGAGACTCTGCGAACGCCCGGTAGAGGGAGAAGAATAGATGCTCTCGGAGCAGGGAGGAGAAGAGCTGATCCGCCTGCATGGAATAGGTGGGCAAAGAATTGGATACCCACTTCTTCCGGGCCAGGCCCGCCAGCCATCCGGCGTCTACGGGAAAGAGATAGGCCATTCGAGGGAAAAATTCTCCCCCTCTGCCGGGCAGTGGCCGGTTGTAGAAGAGAACTATCGAGCTGACATCGCTCTGCAGTCTCCACTGATCGATCCTGGCCAGCACTCCCGCCATGACCTCAGAGATCCCCAGAAAATCGCCGGAAAAGGAGAAGTGGGCCTCCACCGGCTGGCCCGCCTCCTGGAGACGATTATAGGCCCGCCTCCCCACGGCCACAACCTTCCGCTCTTCGTGCTCTATCTCCGCCAGCCGGTCCAATGCATATCTGACAACGATCTCATTGAACCTGCCGCACAATCCCTGCTCCGAGCCGAAGACCACTGCGCCCAGACGTCTCCTTTCATCCTCAGGCCTGGATGCCAGAAATCCCTTGTTGTTCTGCAGCACAATTTGCAGGCCCAGCTCAATGGTTTTATTATATTCATTGAGGGAGCGCATCGACTCCTCGCAGACCATGATGTTTGCGGAAGCCATGGCCTTCATGATCCTGACCACCGACTGAAGCTGCAGTGCATTGATGATCCGCCGTCTCTCTCTCTCCAGCTCGGCCATTGCAGTCCTCCTATTTCTCAAAAAGTGCGGCCATGGTCTTGAGGATCAGCTCCCGGTCATAAGAACTCAGCCCGTGGCCCGAGGCAATGGACTCATAAAGTCCGGCCAGCTTCTCCCGAACAGCTCTGGCCATGACAATCTTTGCCGGAGCGATCTCCTGAAGACCGAGCCGGTCCAGGACTCCTTCAGTAGCTGCCAGAAGAATCGCTATCTGCTCTGGTGCAGGCATGGGATCGAACTGAGACTGCTTCAAGACCTCACGAATTCGCCGCCCCCGCTCTATGCTCTTCATAGTCTCCTCATCCAGCTTGGTGCCGAATCTGGTATAGACCTCCAGTTCCTCAAATTGAGAGTACGCCAGGCGCAGAGCCCCGGCAACCGCGGCATAGGCAGGAAGCTGGCTCTTTCCCCCCACTCTTGACACAGACTGGCCTACATCAACCGCAGGCAAAATTCCCTTTCTGAAGAGCTTGGGAGAGAGGTAGATCTGGCCGTCGGTGATGGAGATGAGATTGGTGGGAATGTAGGCGGAGATGTCCTGGGCCTGGGTCTCGATGATGGGCAGAGCAGTGAGAGAGCCGCCGCTGCGATACCGGGTGGCCCTTTCCAGGAGCCGGGAATGGACATAAAATATGTCGCCGGGAAAAGCCTCCCGGCCCGGAGGACGGCGGAGCAGCAATGACAGTTCCCGATAAGCGCGGGCATGCCTGGTCAGATCATCGTAGACGATCAGAACATCGAGCCCCTTTTCGACGAAAAACTCCGCCATAGAGGTTGCAGCATAAGGGGCTATGAAATTCATGGCCGGGGGGGCTTCTCCTGTGGATGCAACTATGATGCAATTCTCCAGAGAATCATTCTGGCGAAGACTGGCCGCAACCTGGGCCACCTCTGACTTCTCCTGGCCTATGGAACAATAGACGCAGATCACATCTTTGTCTTTCTGATTGATTATGGCATCAATGGCCATGGCCGTCTTGCCGGTT
>CALMJN010000275.1 GCA_937864385.1 uncultured Methanosarcinales archaeon
CTGCCCCTCCACATCGATATTGGTGAAAAGAATCGACCCGGCTCCCTTTTCCTCAAATAGCCGTCCCAGTTCTATGGCTTTGCATCCCATCTGCCTCTGCCAGCCCTCGGTGGTCACATCGCCCTTTTTCACATCCAGGGCTACCATGATCCTCTCTTTTCCGTGCCTGTCAGCCAGACGGGAGACAATATCCGGCTCTCTAAGAGCTGCCGTTCCCAGTATGGCCCGGTCCACCCCGATATCGAGAATTTCTGAGACATCCTCCTCCCTTCTTATGCCTCCGCCCACCTGGATGAAGAGGTCCAGCTTCTTGACCATCTGCCTCAATATGGGTGCATTGATTCTTTTTCCTAAAATAGCTCCATCCAAATCGATGATATGCAGATGGTCAGCCCCTTCCGCCACCCAGCGCTCAGCCTGGAATAGGGGATCGTCCAAGGCCACCACCTCGGTGCCCGGAACCCCCCCCACCAGCTGTACGCATTTGCCGCCGCGCAGATCAACCGCAGGAAAGAAAGCAAAATCCATGCGCTTTTTTATGCGGCAGATAGACCTTAATTGTTTCGATATCTGAGCAGGCGAGCCGCTCCCAGACCGGCGGCAGCTAGAGCAATCTCAAAGCCCGGTACGCTTTCTTCCTCCTCGGTCTCGTTCTCTTCGGTCTCATTCTCCTCAGCCATTTCGGCTCCCTCTTCTTCCTCTTCGGCATAGACAATTGTTGCGGTGGCCGTGATCATGAGCAGGCCCGCGAGCAGAATTGCCAGTATCTTATTCATTTCTTTCACCACTCGATGCAAGATCTTCCTGGTATTTTAGTTTTTGTCTCCGGGCTCTCCGGCCTTCAGATTCATCTAATCAAACCAGCCAATGGCAATATGTTTATGCTATAATGACAACATAATAAGTTGAAACTGAATAGAATAGGCTTCAAGCCTATTGATAACGGTAAAGCTCTCAATGTTCAAATGAAGTGAGGATGATATTTTATGACTTTTATGGAAAGAGCTCTGGACAGAGATCGGCCGCAGAGCATCGACGATGATGTTACCCTGCCCCGTCGCCAGGAGTACCATCCCTCTCCTGTGGACTGGAGGGATGAGGTTTTATATTTTCTTCTGGTGGACCGCTTTTCCGACGGCAGGGAGAGGGACCGCAATCTCTTGGACCGCTCAAAACTGCCCGCCGCGCGGCCGGATATAAGAGGAATGCCCTGGAGCTGGCAGCTCTGGGCGGAATCGGGCTCCTCCCGCTGGCAGGGAGGAAGCCTCAAGGGAGTGCAATCAAAGCTGGGATATCTGAAGAGCCTGGGGGTCACTGCATTGTGGCTCAGCCCTGTCTTCCGCCAGCGAGGCCACGAGGGCAGCTATCATGGCTATGGGGTGCAGGACTTCCTGGATGTCGATCCGAGATTCGGCAGCAGGGAAGATCTGGCAGTGCTGGTGGCCGAGGCTCATAAAAGGGGCATGCGCATCATCCTGGACATAATCTTCAACCACTCCGGATGCAACTGGCTCTATCCGGCGGAGACACCTGGTGGCGTCCATGAGGCCGCTTATACCACCGATAGATATCAGTTCGGGTCCTGGAGAGATGAGGCGGGGGAAGCAGTAGAATATATTTCCGGCCGGGAGGACGGAGTATGGCCGCAGGAGCTTCAGGACAGGGAGCGCTACACCAGGGCAGGCAGCGGCAATCTTGGAGCGGGAAGCATAGAGGACGCCTGGGCAGAGCACAAGCGATCCGATTTCAAGAGCCTGAGGGATTTCAACCTAGACTCTCCCGGCCTCCTGAGCGACCTGGCCAGATGCTACAAGTACTGGATGGCTCTCACCGACTGCGACGGCTTTAGAATCGATACTTTAAAGCATGTATCCTTCGAGCAGGGAAGGAGCTTTTGCGGCAGCATCAAGGAGTTTGCCGCCAATCTGGGCAAAGAGAACTTCTTTTTGGTGGGCGAGATCGCCGGGGGCGACTGGGCTGCCAACAGGTATCTGGAGGCGCTGGACAGAAACCTCAATGCTGCCCTGGATATCGGAGAGATGCGGGAGGTTCTGGGCGGCGTGGCCAAGGGGCTGGTCCATCCGGGAGCCTACTTCCGGGGCTTCCGCTCCGATGTGGCCCTGGGATCGCATCGAAACCTGGGAAACCAGCATGTTTCGGTCCTGGATGATCATGATCATGTCTTCGGGGAGAAGGTGCGCTTTTCAGCCTATGCCGCTTCAGAGGCCCAGGTTGTGGCTGGCCTGGCTTTGCAGCTCTTCACCCTGGGCATCCCCTGCATCTACTACGGCACGGAGCAGGCCCTGGCCGGACCGGAGGAAGAGGAGCGGATGTGGCTGCCAGAGTGGAGGAGATCAGACCGCTATCTTCGAGAGGCTATGTTCGGACCGGAGCATCCCCGGCTGGGCGGGATTTCCAGCCATGCCTCCGGAAGAGATGAGAGCCTGCCCGGCTTCGGGCCGTTCGGCACAGCCGGACATCACTGCTTTGATCCCAGGTTCCCGGTCTACAGAAATATTGCAGCCATGGCCGGGCTCCGGCAGGTCTTTCCGGCGCTGCGCCATGGAAGGCAGTACCTGCGCCAGATGGCCCTGCCGGAAGATGGACTGGACCGATTCGATTTTTATGGGGCGGGCTATGTGACGGCAAGAGGAGAGCGCCTCGAGGGACAGATAGTGGCCTGGTCACGCATCCTGGATGATGAGGAGATGCTCTGCCTCTTCAACTCCCATGGCGGCAAATCCCGCAGCGCTGATGTGCTGGTGGACGGCATCCTGAATCAGAGCGAGGGCAAAGAGGAAATGACTGTGGTCTTTAACTCGGCCCAGCTGGCCAGCCGGTCCAGGAGGCAGGCGAGAGCTTACCAAAAGGGCTCCAAGCTTACGGTAAAGAGACGGGATGGGACGGCCTATGTGGAGATAAGGGATATTGCTCCATCCCAGGTGCTGGTGGCCGCGTCTCATCCGGAAAAAGAGGAGGGAGAAGTGACGTAGTATATGCTCTGCTATTTTTATTGCTTCACGCCGCTATAGGGAAATATCTCAAATCCCCGGGGGAACCTGAACCTTCTTTCTCCCAGTTTCTTGTCCGCCGCAGCCAGAGCCGCTATATCCTCTCCCGCTGCTTTGACCAGGTTCAGCACCTCGTCCGAGGACTCCTCCTCTTCCACCTGCTCCTTCTCATACCACTCCAGAAACTGGCCTGTGGCCCCGTCCTTCTCCTCCTCTGCCACCCCCACCAGGGCATGGATGAGCCCGGTGACAATCCTCTCGTGCTCCCAGACGTGCTGGAAGGCCTGCAAGGGCGAGCCCCAGTCTGACTGGGGTGCCTCCACCGCCAGTATCCGGGCTCTGCCGCCGCTGCCGGCAACATAGTCCAGCATCTTCATGGTGTGAACCAGCTCCTCGCCCGCCTGCAGCCTCATCCAGTGAGCGAATCCCTCCATCTTGATGGATTCAAAATAGTAGGACATGGAGAGATAAAGATAAGAGGAATACAGCTCTCTATTGGCCTGCTGGCATAGTGGCTCATTCATCTTCTCGCTGAGCATGATAAAACCCATCCCTGCTACCCTTTTAATATCATCCTCGACTATTGCATCTTCTCAAACTGCTCTTTTCCCACGCCGCATTCAGGACAGATCCAGTCCTCAGGAAGGCTCTCAAATGAGGTTCCCGGGGCGATTCCTGAGGTAGGATCTCCTTTTTCCGGATCGTAGATGTAGCCGCAGACCGTACAGACATATTTATCCATTGCTTAGCTCACTCCTTACTGGCATTATAGCATGATATCCTTCCTAGATGAAATTTTCCAGGATCTCCTCGATCTTGCTCTCCCTCTCCTTCCAGCCAGGCCGGTATGATGAAAAGGACTGATCAAAGCGAGGGGTATCAATCTGATAAAAGCAGCCCAGGGGTATGGGCAGATCGGAGCGATTGTAATTCCAGGATCGGATGATCTTCTGGGCCTGCTCAAAGCTGCTCCGATCGTTGTCCTCCACCGCATAGGTCCATTGGTTGTAGCTCTCATAGAGATTATGATAGGAGACGCAGACCTGGAGCACATCCACAAAGGAGAAGCCCCTATGAAGAATGGCTTCTTTGAACAGTCGCTGCAGCTGCTCAATGCCGTGGCTGTAGCCCCGGGCGATATAGGTCGCTCCGGAGGAGAGCATCAGCTCCAGGGGATTGAGGGGCGGCTCGACTGCTCCGGCTGGGGTTGACCGGCCCCGAAAGCCGGAGGGAGAGGTGGGGGTGTACTGGCCGGTGGTCAGGCCGTAGACCCGGTTGTCGTGCAATATCAAAGTGATATCGATGTTCCTCTTGGCGGCAAAGATGAGATGCTCCAGACCCTCGGCCAGGCTGTCTCCGTCTCCGGAAAAGCAGATCACCTTCAGATCGGGATTGGCAATTTTGATCGCCGTGGCCACGGGTATGGTCCGTCCATGAATGGAATAGAAGCTGTTCACATTGAGGTAGTCCACGATCTTGGCGTGGCAGCCTATTCCGGAGACCAGGACCACATTTTCCAGCGGTAATCCCTCCCCGTCCAGCTCAGCCAGAACTGCCCTCATGGCGCCGAGTATGGAGAAGTTGCCGCAGCCGGGGCACCAGGTGTTTGCTGCACCGCTGGCCAGATCCTTGGGATTGATTGGCCCGGGATTCATATGCCTGCACCCCCCAGACGAAAGAGAAGGTCTTCCCGGGAAAACGGCCTTCCGTCGTACTTTAAGATCCTGTCATCTACCTTTATGCCGCAGCATCGAGCCATATCGGCCAGCTGGCCAGTGGAGTTGCACTCCACCGCCAGCAGCCTATCCACACCCTGCAGGGCCTCTAAGAGCCTCTTTTCCGGGAAGGGCCAGAGGGCCAGCACCTGTACCGCCCGCAGGCCCAGCCTCTCCGCCGCCTCCACACACACCCCTTTATTGGAGCCCCAGAAGAGGAGAGCAGTCTTGCTTGATGTCTGGCCATAGACCTTCACCGTCTCATACTCTTCCATCTCCCTGGCCAGGGATTGGCCCTTTTTCCGGCGCTTCTCGCTCATCTCCCTGGTGATGCCGGGATCCTCGCTGGTTATGCCCTGCGGATCGTGCATGTAGCTGTCCGTCTTTATCGCCTGCCCCTTCTGGGGAGGGAAAGCCATAGGTGAGAGCCCATTTTCCGTCTGAAGATAGCGCTTGTATGTTCCATTTCCATCCCAGAGCATAAGGCTCTCCTCTTTTGCTTTGCCGGCCAGACCTCCATCGAAGCTATAGAGGCTCTCGCTCAGGGTCTTGTCGCTCAGAATTATAGCCGGGATCTGGTATTTCCAGGCCAGGTTCAGAGCCCTCCCCGCCCAGATGTAGGCCTCATCGGCATCTCCCGGTGCCACCACCAGCCGGGGAAACTCCCCCTGGCCGGCATGAAGAACGAAGTGCAGATCACCCTGGGCGGTGTATGTGGGAAGGCCGGTGGAAGGGCCGGCCCTCTGGGCCATGACCACAACTACCGGCAGCTCGGCCATCCCCGCCAAACTCAGCCCCTCGGTCATGAGGCAGAAGCCGCCTCCCGAGGTTCCTACCGCCGCTTTGACACCGGCATAGGCAAATCCGAGAGCCATGAGCATGACTGCGATCTCGCTCTCCGGGTGGACCACCTTGAGGCCGAAGTCTTCCGCATAGCGGGCCATGAAGTCCAGAATGCTGGAGGATGGGGTCATGGGGTAGGCCACGTAAGCGCCTAGCCCCGCCCGGATCAGCCCCAGGGCCATGGCCTGGTTTCCGGTGAGAAGAGGCCGGGGCGACGATGAAGCTTCTGATGATCCGGTCCCGGATCCGGACCCGGTGCTGAAGAGATCTTTAATCTGGCAGAAGCCCTCCGCCTGCTCAAAACCCTGCCGGGCCACCAGGAGGTTCAGCTCCAGCTTCTTTTGCATATGCTTTCTCAGGGTCTCCTCCAGGACGGGCCAGCCTATGCCCACCGCCTTGCAGTATCCTCCCAGAATGCAGCTGTTCTTCATGATTGCCGGGGCGCCGGCCTCCTTTAGGATGGAGCTTACCGCCAGGCCGCATCTCCTCCCGGCCAGGCCCTCCGGGCGGACCTTATCGGCATCGTATATGACAAAGGATCTCTCCTTCAGCCTGTGCTGATGCTTTTCAACTGTCTCCTGGTTCAGGGCGATCAGCACATCTACAGCATCGGTATGGGCGAGGACCCTGCCCCGGCTGGCACGGATCAAGGAGAAGTTGTGGCCACCCCGGATGAGCGAGGGGTAATCGTAATACATGTAAATGCTGCAGCCCAGCCTGGATAAG
>CALMJN010000276.1 GCA_937864385.1 uncultured Methanosarcinales archaeon
CCAAGACCAATGCCCCCGTAAAGCTCTTTCAGGGCGATATAGTGGTGGGAGAGGTAATTGATCTCAAGGACAGCCTGGTCATAGTCTCGCTGGCCTTCAAGAAGGGGCATGAGAACCGCCCGCTCTCTGATGAGGAGGCGACAATACACATATCCAATGTTAGAAGCTCTTATGTCAAGGATCTGCGTCATCTCTTCTCTTTGCGCGACATCCTCAAGGCCAAGATCATAGATGATCGGCAGATGAGGCTTTCCACGGGGGACGAGGACCTGGGAGTGATCAAGGCCTACTGCAATCGCTGCCTCACCGGCCTGGCCCGGAAGGACAGCAAGCTGGTCTGCCCCAACTGTGGTAGCACTGAGACCCGCAAGATGAGCTCCGCCTATGGGCTGGGAGTGGTCTGATGAATCTGAAGATCATCAAAAAGACGGACAACCAGGCCATCATCGAGTTCGTGGGTGAAGGGCACACCATCCTGAACCTGCTGCGAACTGAGCTTCTGGCGGATGAGAGAGTGCTCATGGCCACATATGATACCAAGTTTCCCATCATGGACAATCCCGTCTTCCGTCTGACCACCAAGGATGCCGATCCCATTGTGGTCTTGAGGGAGGCAGCAGCGCGCATCATCGTCCAGTGTCAGGAGTTCTCGGAAAAGTATGCTGAGGCGGTGGATTGAGAGGGGTTTGGCTAAAATAATTTTCCGAGTGAATCCCAATTCAGAATCCTCTGATCTAATTCTATTTTATTTTTATCTGTTAATACCTTGAATAGCTGCTAATTTAAACTATTGAAGCTCGTTGATGGGATTATGGAATTTGACGGCAAGGTAGCTATTGTGACTGGTGCATCCACCGGCCTGGGGGAAATTATAGCAGAGGAGCTATTTGATCAGGGCGCCTGTGTGGTTATCGCCGCTCGCCATGAAGAGCAAGCACGATTGGTGGGAGATCGAATTGATCCCAGCGGCAAAAAGGTGCATATATGCAAAACCGATGTAAGAGACCATCGTTCGGTAGAGAGCCTTATTCGCAGCACGCTGAAGCGCTTTGGGGCTCTGCACTTTGCGGTAAACAATGCGGGCATTACCGGTCCAGCAGGGCGAGCCATACCCGATTATGATATCTCAGATTGGGATGACGTAATAGCCACTGACTTATCCGGGACCTTTTTCTGCCTTAAATATGAGATTCCTGCCATAATCAAAAGCGGCGGCGGTGCTATTGTGAATATGTCTTCCGGAAACGGCGTTGTGGGATTGGCCGGCCTTGCGGCTTACACTGCAGCCAAGCATGGTATATTGGGATTGACTCGCTCTGCCGCTCTGGAGTTTGCCGATAAAGGTGTGCGCATAAATGCGGTTGGCCCAGGATATGTTGATACGCCCAGAATGAGAGAAGCGCCAAAAGAGAGTCTGGCACAGTTTGCAGCAGCTCATCCCATGGGAAGGTTGGCAGAGCGCAGAGAGATAGCCTATTTAGTAGCTTTTTTGCTTTCCAGCAAAAGCTCCTTCTCCACGGGAGGCTTTTATCCCATTGATGGTGGTTATACTGCAAAATAGGCCTGGAAAACTGATCTGGTCGAGCCGAGACCCCAAGATTCCTGAGTTTTGGATGACCGGGGTGCGCCGCCCGAAGCATATCCCATGGATCCGGGAGAAGGCCAAGGTCAGACCAGAAGACATACTGGCGCTGCATTCCCTGGAGAGAGATGGAGCAGTATGCTGCCTCTCATTGATCAAGGTGGAGGAGCTGGAGAAGACGGCAGAGTTCAGTTTGGGCCCGATGATCAAATGAGGCTTTCCAGCAATCAGGAGGAAGAAAAATGAAAGATCAAGAGCTGAAGATGGCTGTAAAAGATGGTTACTCCCGGGTGGCCAGGAGCGGCAGCTCATGCTGCCAATCCGGATGCTGCGGATCGGCCAAGCCGCAGCAGATAAGCAGGAAGATAGGATACACTGAGGAGCAGATGGAGGCGGTGCCGGAAGGCTCCAATCTGGGGCTCGGCTGCGGAAATCCCGTGGCCCTGGCGGCACTAAGGGAGGGCGAGACCGTCCTGGACCTGGGCTCTGGCGCGGGATTCGACTGTTTTTTGGCCTCCCGGGCAGTGGGTGAAAAAGGTAAGGTCATAGGTGTGGACATGACCGAGGAGATGCTGGAAAGGGCAGCAGCCAATGCCAGGAAGGGAGGCTACAGCAATGTGGAGTTTCGGCGGGGGGAGATAGAGGCCCTGCCGGTTGAGGACGGTTCTGTGGATGCAGTCATCTCCAACTGCGTCATCAACCTGGTTCCAAACAAGGATAAAGCCTTCCGGGAGGCTTTCAGGGTGCTGAGGCCCGGCGGCAGGCTGATGGTATCGGACATAGTACTCCGGAGGAGTCTGCCCGATTTCGTCAAGGAATCCATCCAGGCCTATGTGGGATGCCTGGCCGGGGCGGTCTCAAAAGAGAGATATCTTGATGCCATAGCCAGAGCAGGATTTGAGGAGATCGATGTTATCGGGGAGTCGGATTTTCCCCTGGACTGCATGAGCAATGATCCCACCGGCCAGGCCATCTTGATCAGTCTGAGGGGCTCGCCCGAGGAGATCAAAAAGGTGGAGGGTTCCATCTCCAGCCTCAAGGTAAGTGCCGGGAAGCCAGGACCATAAATTGGAGGATATGAGGCCAGGGGAGATGAGATGATCGAGATAGACGGCTCCTATGGAGAAGGCGGCGGCCAGATCGTGCGCACTTCAGTTGCTCTGTCCGCCGTGACCGGAAAGAGCGTGCTTATTAAAAAAATCCGGCAGGGCCGGCCCAAGCCTGGATTGGCTCCTCAGCATGCTCAGGCCATCCGGGCCCTGGGCCAGATATGCAATGCGGAGATAAAAGGAGCCGAGCCGGGCTCCTCTGAGGTTCTATTCTGCCCCCAGGAGATCTGTGGCGGTAGCCGACGGGTGGAGATAGGAACGGCGGGAAGTGTGACATTGCTGATGCAGTGTCTCCTGCCTGCCCTGCTGCATGCGGAGAAAAGAACATCCCTGCATGTGCAGGGTGGAACGGATGTGCAGTGGTCTCCCACGGTGGACTATTTCAGGAACGTCTTTCTGCCGGCGCTCTCTTTTTTCGATGGCAAGGCCAGACTAGAGCTCCTGAGAAGAGGCTACTACCCCCGTGGTCAGGGAGAGGTGCACCTGGAAGTTGAGCCATCACATCTAAAGCCAGCCCACATCCGCCATGACCCTCTCGCTGCATCCCAGAATAGAATCAGGGGCATATCCCACTGCTCCAACCTGCCCCAGCATGTGGCGGAGCGGCAGGCTGCCTCAGCCATAGAGCGCCTGCAGAAGGCGGGATATGAAGCGGAGATAGCCCAGGAGACGGGCCGGCTTGCCTCTACCGGAAGCGGCATCACTCTCTGGACGGCGGGAAAGGGTGCCAGCAGCTTGGGAGAGAGGGGCCTTCCGGCGGAGAAGGTGGGGCGAAGAGCGGCAGAGGAGATGGTCCGGGAGCTGGAGTCTCCTGCGGCAGTGGACGCGCACCTGGCTGACCAGCTCATCCCTTATCTGGCCCTGGCAGGGGGTAGCTTCACTGTGAGTGAAATATCCCTGCACACCAAGACCAACATCTGGACGGCGGGACATTTTCTGGAGGCAAAATTTGAGATCAGAGCTAAGGAGGGGATATTCAGTATAGAATGCAGTATGGATGATAACTGAAAGCCGATCTGCAATCTCAAAGGCTCTGGTAAACCTCTCGGATGGCTGCCTCATTGCCCTCCCAGAACCTGCAGTCCTCGGGCAATAGCTTTTCCGGCTGGCGCATTAGACTCTCTCTCACTGCGTCCACCAGCTCTTCCGGTTTGACGATTTTGAGATTCTTCCTCTCCTCCCGGGCGGTTACCCCCGATGCCACCACCATCTTTCCCAGCGTTAGATATTCATTCAGCTTCCAGACGCTCTTTTCTGTGGAGTAGGGGCTCAGAGCATTCTCCTCACGGGGTATAAGGCAGAGCCGGGCTTGCCTCAGGATGGCTGCAACCTTATCATGAGGCTGCCAGCCCAGATTCTTGATATTTTCCGGCATCCTCCAGAGGTAGAAACTGGCAAAGGGTCCGCCTCCCACAATCCAAAACTCCCTCTCCGGCAGGGCTCGGGCCACCTCCAGCAGCTTTCCTATTCCCTCCTGGGTGCAGATCCTGCCTATGAATACCACCGGCTCCGCCCCTGGTACAGCTGCAAATTCGCCCGTCTCTGCCTCAGCTTTCTTTAGGGAGAAGGAGCGAAGGGGATAATTGGGCACTATCTGGACGGTCTTGCCGGGTGAGTATTGCAGCACCTTCTCTGACAAAGGCTCATTGACTGCGGTTATGATATCGGCAGAAAGGGCCAGCTCTCTCTCAAAGCGCTCTGCAAAAATTCTGCCCGGCGGGCCGAAGGTCTGAGCCAGCTCAATTCCCCAGGGGGATCTGTAGTCGAAGATGAGCTTCTTATAAGCCAGGCCGCGCAGCTTCCCGAATCCATGATAGATAATGTCCGGAACATTGAAGATATGGACCACATCTGGCTTTTCCTCTAATGCTATCTTCTTGGCTTTGGCGGCAATGCTCAGCCAATTTCTGGTGCCAAAGCTGGGAACAATCACCTCATATCCCAGGGACTCTAAAGTGCCCCGGAACATCTGCAGCCTGGTTGTCCTCTCCGGTTGGTTGGCTAATAAAAGTACCTTCAAGATCCACCTATTTTTCAGCCAGCCTTTTCACCAGTTCAACTATCCTGACGCTGGCTTCTCCCTTCCCGAATACATCCTGGCGTTCATGATCCGGCTCGAATAGCCTGGCAGCATCGATTATCTCCTCCCGGTTCGGGCCCACCAGAACATTCCAGCCGTCATCAACCGTCTCCACCCATTCCGTCTCATCTCTCAGGGTTATGCAGGGCACTCCCAGAAGGTAGGCCTCCTTCTGCACCCCGCCCGAGTCGGTGATGATCTTTCTGGCGTTCTTCTCCAAAAGCAGCATATCCAGATATCCCACCGGCTTGATCACATTGATCCTGGCTGCCAAGTCCTGCCAGAGGCCGAAATCCTTGAGATACTTCTCCGTGCGAGGGTGACAGGGGAAGACCACATCATCCAGAGCTTCCAGAGCCCCGGCTATGGCGGCAAGATTGTTCTTTTCATCCGTGTTCGAAGCCCTGTGGATTGTGGCCAGAAAATACTCCTTTTCCTTTAGTCTGAGCCTCTTCAGGATCTGAGATTTCTCTTCAGCGATCCTCTGGCAGTCTTTCTGGGCATCCACCATCACATCGCCGGTGAGGTAGACGTTCTCGGTTATGCCCTCCTTTTTCAAATTGTCCACTGCGGTTTCTGTGGGACAGAGCAGCAGGTCGGAGCAATGGTCGACGAGCACTCTATTGACCTCCTCGGGCATATCCCTATCATAAGACCGCAGCCCGGCCTCGATATGAGCGCACTTTATATGCAGCTTGGCCGCAGCCAGGGCTCCGGCCAGGGTGGAGTTGGTATCGCCGTACACTATTGCGGCGTCTGGCTCCTCAGCCGTCAGCGCTTCTTCCACCTTCTTGAGCATCTCCCCGGTCTGAAAGCCGTGGCTGCCCGAGCCTATGCCCAGGTGGTAATCGGGGCTTGGTATGCCCATATCCTCGAAGAAAACCCGATCCATCTCATAGTTATAGTGCTGGCCAGTATGAATTATTATGTGACCTATTCCCCTCTTCTGCAGCTCCTTATCCACCGGAGAGAGTTTTATGAAATTGGGACGGGCCCCCACTATTGAAGCAATCTTCATCTTGCATCACCGATTATGCGAAACTGAGAGCAAAGGGATCGAAGACCAGGTCCGCCTCTTCCGGCTTGATGAATCGCAATCCTCTGCCCTCCACCTCCTCACCGGATAGCAGCGGATCGGATACATAGACATCCAGCCCCTTCTCCGCCAACAGCTTCACCAAAGCCAGGTTGCGGCTGTGATAGAACTCCCTGACCCCTGCGCGGTAGGTGATCCCCTTGATGCAGATCTTGATGCTGGATAGAGGCTTGTCTATCTTCAGGCACTGGGCCAGGATTCTCTCCCCCCAGTAATATATCATCTCGTCGTTAATCTCCCGCCCTGTTCTGAGCAGGCGACAGTGGCTGAAGTGCTCCCTCTTCTCCATCTCCTTGATTAAAAACCAGGGGTAGACGGGGATACAGTGGCCACCCACACCGGTGGAGGGCAGGTGGATATGGCAGAACTGATGATTGGCCTTGTCCCTGGCCTCAAAGAAGTCCACCTCCAGATCCTGGCAGATCTTGAATAGCTCATTGGCCAGGGCGATATTGACATCCCTGTAGCAGCCTTCCATGACCTTGATCATCTCTGCCACTCGGGACGAGGAGACCAGATGGAGGTTATTGATGAACCTTTTATAAACCTGATAGGCCACCATGCCGCTCTCTTCGTCCCTGCCCCCTATCACCTTGGGAAATTCCCTCAGCCGGGAGATGCTGTAGCCGGTCATTATCCTCTCCGGGGAGTAGGCCAAAAAGAAGTCGCCGGGCAACAGGCCGCTGGACTGGCAGAGCAGCTTCTCCGCCATATCCTCAGTGGTCCCAGGCGGGAAGGTGGTCTCCAGCACCACCAGATCCCCTTTCTTGAGGATCTTGCCCAGGGACTCCAGAGCGCTCTTCATAATAGAAAAGTCAGGATTGTAGCTGGCGTCCACAAAAACCGGCACTATGACAATGAATGTCCGGCAGCCTGCAGCATCCTGGAAGCGCGGCGTGGCCTGCAGGCTTCTCCCGCCGTGCCTCTTTAAGAGCTCCTCAAGACCCTCCTCCTCTGCTATGGGATTGTCTCCCCGGTTTATGGCCAGGCAGCGGCTCTCATTGATGTCCACGCCCATGACGGCGATACCGCAGTCGGCTATGACCGCTGCCAGGGGAAGCCCGGCGTTGCCGAGGCCGATTACTGCGATTTCAGCGCTATTTTGCATATCTATTATCCTTCCTCATCCTTGGCCATGCTTTTCCATCTGCCTCATGCTTTTCCATCTGTCTCCTGAAACCCTCATGGATTTATCTCGACCTGCTTGTCGCATTCTCTGCACCGATAAATGCTGCGCCCGCTCTCCAGCTTCTCTTCCTTTTCCAGCCTCCTGCCGCAGTGGCAGACATATCCCCTCAGCCGGCCGGGATTGCCCAGCACCAGGCCGAAAGGCGGCACATCCTCAGCCACAACGCTGCCCGCTCCGATCATGGCATACTCTCCCACGGTTATGCCGCAGACGATGGTGGCATTGGCTCCTATGCTGGCGCCCCGGCAGATGCGGGTTGAACAGACGCGCTCCTCATCCCAGATAAAGGCCCGGGGGTAGAGGTCATTGGTGAAGGTGGCAGATGGGCCCACGAATACATCGTCCTCTATGGTCACTCCCTTATAGACGGAGACGAAGTTCTGGATCTTGACATTATTTCCGATCTCCGCTCCGATGTCGATGTAGACCGACTTTCCTATGTTGCAATTCTCGCCAATCTTCGCCCCGGACCGGACATGGGCAAAATGCCAGATCTTTGTTCCCTCGCCTATGTCCTGGCTCTCCACGATGGCTGTGGGATGGGCATAGTAGCCCTGGCTCTGACTCACATTCCTCCCCAACCCTCTCCTAGGGAGCACCGATATGCAGGTTTTCTTTGATCCTCTCGCAGATCTGCAGGTTCTTGAGTGCCTCTTGCGGTGTCACCGGGAAGCTCTTTCTGGCTTTAACGCAGTCCAGGAATGCCTTCAGCTCCACCTTTAGGGGCTCGACCTTATTGACCAGGACCTT
>CALMJN010000277.1 GCA_937864385.1 uncultured Methanosarcinales archaeon
ACGGCGCCAGCGTGGCCGCGGCGCAACAGGAGTTCCGGCAGCTCTTTCCGAAGCCGGGCTGGGTGGAGCACGATCCCGAGGAAATCTGGACCACGCAGTCCAACGTCGCGACGCAGGCCCTCCAGAAGGCGGGGCTGCAGGTCCGTCATCTCCGGCCAGAGAGACAGTATGCTCCGCCACAGGGCCGGAAATTTTAGAGAAAACATGACCCAGAGCCCAATCCGTCTCTTGACCGCCATCATCATAGCTCGGAGCTGAAGAGATCTGCGATTTTATGGATATTGTCTTCCGGCCCCATAAGTATTACCACGTCATCGGGTAAGAGCACCAGGTCTCTTTGCGGATTGCTCAATGTATCCATGCCCCTGTGCACCGCCAGCGGCTTGATATGCAGCGCCTCCAGCTCCAGCTCACCGAGAGGCCTCTCAGCCGCGGCAGAGCCCAGGCATACCTTGATTGTGCTAATATCCTCGGTCATAAGGCTGATATCAGCGCTGCAGTAAGGCTCTCGAGAGTAGCTCCTGAACATCTCGTAGCCGTCCGATCTGATCTGGTCTATGAAGCTCTCGATCTTGTCTCTGGATACCTCATAGCGGCTCAGGACCCGGGAGAATATCTCAATAGATGTCTCATACTCCTCCGGTATCACCTCATTGGCCCCCAGATCATGCAGGGGTCTCATCTCCTGGATGTATCGGGTGCGGGCAATGATAAAGATGTCCGGATTGAGCCTGCGGGCCAGCTCGGTTATCCTGCGGGTGGCGGAGGGATCGGAGATGGCTATGACCATCACCCTGGCCTTAGATATTCCTAAATGGTTTAAAATGGCTTCAGAGGTGGCATCTCCGAAATAGATGGGCTCTCCGTTCTTGCCTTCTTTGGTCACAATCTCCGGGTCCATCTCTATGATCAGGTAAGGTATGCTCTCTATCCTGGCCGATCGGGCCACATTCCTGCCGTTGACTCCATAGCCGATGATGATCAGATGGTCCTCTAGGGCGGCCAGCTCTCTGGAAACAGAGGGATAGGGCCTGGCTCTGAGCCGGGAGGGCAGGGGAAGTCGGAGCATGCCGTCGGCAACCCTGGGCGAGACGGCCATTATCAGGGAGGTGGCGGCCAGGGTTATGACTGTAACATCTAAAAAGATTTGATAATACTCCTGAGATATCAGGCCGCTCTCAAATCCCACCTTGGACAAAACAAAGGAGAACTCCCCGATCTGGCTCAGGGCCAGGGATACCAGGATGATGATCCGGAAGGGAAGGCCCATCAGGGATATGGCCAGGCCGGCCAGGGCCGCTTTGAGGGCCATCACCCCCAGGGCCAGGAAAATGATGAAGCCGGGATTGTTGATCAGAACGCCGACATCGAGCAGCATTCCAATGGATATGAAAAAGAAGCTGGTGAATACATCCCTCAGGGGGACGATATTGCCGAAGGCCTGATGGCTGTAGGGAGACTCGGATATGATCAATCCCGCCAGAAAAGCCCCCAAACCCAGAGATAATCCTGCCAGGGATGTGATCCAGGCCACGGCCAGACAGATGGCCACTACGCTGAGCAAAAACAGCTCTCGATCGCGGGTCTTGGCTATGCTGTAGAGAACTCTGGGAACCAGCCATTTGGCGCTGATTATGATCACGGCTACTATGACCAGGCCCTTGGCCGCTACGGCCAGAGGTGAGCTTCCCAGGGCCAGGGTGCTGCCTGGGAGAAGCGGTATCAAGAGCATCATGGGAACCACGGCCATGTCCTGAAAGATGAGAATTCCCAGGGTGGTCCTGCCGTGCAGGCTGTCAAACTCCTCCCTTTTCTGAATTATGCGCAGGACTATGGCGGTGCTGCTCAGAGAGACCAAAAGCCCCAGTAAAACTGCCGTCCCCGTGGGCAGATCCAGGCTCAGCATGACCAGGAAGACGGCCAGGGTGGTCAGAGCTACCTGAAGCGATCCGCCCACCAGAACGTATTTCTTGAGCTTGATGATATCCCTTAGCGAGACCTCAATTCCCACAGTAAAGAGCAGAAGGATGACACCGATATCGGCCAGGGTGGAAACCTGCTCTGATGCATTGATCAGGCCCAGGCCCTGAGGCCCGGCCAGGATTCCGGTGAGCAGGAATCCCACGATGGTAGGTGCCCTCAGGCGATGGAAGATGAAGAGGACCACCACCGAGAGTGAGATTACTATCACGATGGAATTGAGAAGCTGCAGTTCGGTTGCCAATCTATTACCACTTCAAAATCAATGCCATTTAAGCATTCTGATAAGCTCTTCCCCTTTCTGCTGCAGGTGATGGACGAGGCCGGAGAGCTGACTGCTTTTAGAGCCGGCCACAGCCACCCCCGCCCCCCTCCATCGTCCACCATACAGGCCCATTTGGGCGAAGTCAATCTCCAGGGCATCCAATGCAGCCGGAGCAGTCATCTCACTGGTCATGTACCACCAGAGGACGGTCCATCCGGCGTCCCTGGCCTTCTGCATCAGCTTCTCGGCCATATGGACATCCTGGGCCTCGACATAAGGAGGATCAATGAAGAGCAGGCGGGGAGAGGAATCTGATGATGGCCTGAGAAAGGAGAGCAGGCCGGAAAAGCCGTCTGAAAAATGAAAGCAGATCCCCGGACGCACTAGGATGGAGGGAAGTGATTCTTGGGAAAGAAAATCCTGCCAGGAGGCGGCTACATCGGGGTGGCTGTCCCAGATATCGGCCTGCAGCTCTGTCCCCCTTCTCCCTGCCAGCTCAATGATCTGGCGGACGGAGCCGGGATAAATCCGCTCTTCAGAGGCCTGGGGAAGAGATGGATTCAGCTCGGATAGTATGCGGAAATATGCAAATGATTGCAGAGAAGGGAGAAGATGCCAGATCCGGCCTATTCCCTCTTCCCATTCTCCCGGGGCTTTGAGAAGATAATGGGGGCGTCCGGCATGGCTTTCTGCATAAATCAGCCGGTTGGAGCCCTTAAGAAGCCAGTCTGCCGCCTCCATAAGCAGGAAATGCTTCCAGACGTCTCCGGCATTGCCGGCATGCACCCGGTGATCATATCCGCCCATCAGTTGGGTCATGTCTCATTCCTGCTAGATCTTCTTAGCGCTGAAAGGCCATGGCCGGAAAAGGGCCTGGACTGCCTCTTCCATTAGGATAGCCGCCCCCGGATTCCAGATAGAAAGCAATGATC